>JBEIPH010000172.1:0-3898 GCA_040377115.1 Micavibrio sp.
AAGTAGAAGTAAGCGCATTTAACCGCAACCATGCAGAAACCAAGCGCGAGGAATACTGGCAAAAAGGCGTGCAGTCAAAATCGGGCGCACCCGGCATCTCGCACGGCAAATTCAGATTCTAACAAGCCCTGCGCCAATAAAAAAGCCACCCGATATAGGGTGGCTTTTTTTATTGGCTTGAAATCAGTTTCAGGCGTCGGCCAGATGTGCCCGCACCCACTGGCGCAGCAGACGTTCGCTGTCATGTTCGCGCAGGGCATCGAATTGTTTAAGCGCCATCGCCAGTTCCCGCTGGTCAACAATCTTGTCGCCACTGCGAATACCGCGGCTTAGCAGGAAGATTGATGCAAATTCTGATTTCAGCATATTGATGCTGCGGCAGGCGATAACAAAGCCCCTGCCACCATCACGCTGGATCATCGAGGTGACCTGTGCTGGTTGAAGTTCCATTCTAGCGGCGAAAAGCGCCACGAAAAAGCTGATCTGCCCACGGCGCAGCGTGCGGATCATCAGATCTGCACTGATATCTCCACTTTCGCGCATACGTTGGGCCAGCGCTATCATTTCCGCTGTCACCTCGCGCACACCGCGCGCCTCGTTGCTCAGCTCCTGCACCAGACCATCAATCGCTTGTTCAACCAGATGGGTCTGCAGTTTAAATTTGCTGACAATCTGGCGACGCAAAGCCTGCGAAACCACCATATAAAGATCTACCGCAACATCGCTATCTACTTCCGGACGGCGCAGCAGCGGTGCCTGAATTTCCTCGGATACCAGGGCCACACGCGCCAGCTTTTTCATCGAGCTTTTTTGCAGTGTAACCCGCTGGTTATCAACCAGTGTGCGGATCACAGCCGGATCGCGGGTATCAATCAGCTTGTTGGCCACCATCGGGCTTAGATCTGCGCGTTCGGCCACTGTGCGCGCATGGGTTTTGCCCTTGATCGCCACAATATACATCAGGTCAATGTCGCTCAGCAGCGGGCTATGCAGCAACACAGGCTCGGCCACGGTGATTTCATCGTTGGCAAGGAAAACGATCAGTTCATGCGGTGCACTGGCGTGATTAGCCAGACGTTCGGCAAGCGCCTGACGCAGGTCGACTTCGGCCTGTCGCAGCAAATTGAGCATGATGTCAGACGCAATGCGTTGCTCTGTCTGATTAAGGTCTTGTTCTTGAAAGAAGTGGGACACCGCGCGCGCCAAGCGGCTGCGCCCTTCCGGTGTTGTGTCTTGCGCAAATTCAAGCAGCATCCGTGGATCCAAGATGTTTACTCCCTCAAGCGTCGCGTGATCGTCACTGGTCACGTTCATCTATATACCCTATGAAACAAAAGGATTTTACCACTGCAACACGCAGCTGACGGCCGATTCTGACCGCTAAATCCCTCATTCATACCCTCCTATAGATGATAGGGGAAATCAGGTTAACAGGCGGTTAATTTTTCTTATTCAACTGCTCACTTTTGAGCCCGTTGATCTTTCGTTAAGACACTGCGTGATATTCTGGATGGGTAGGAGTCGACTTTGGTCCTGTCAGCCCAAGGTTGAAAACAGATATATCAAGGTGTCAGTCATGGTGAATGCGGTTAACTCCGGCGTACAGTCGTATCCGACATCTCAGCCCTCTTTCGTCACAGGGGCTGAGACTCGCGCCAATACTGAACAAGTCCAACCAAGACAAGCCCCCGCCGCTGAAAGCCAGCGAAACGATCAACGTCTGGCCAGCCGCAACGAAGACAACCGCCGCAGCGAAGACCGCGCCGCAGAACAACGTGCACAAGCACGCGCTGAATCAGATCAACGCGATCAGGTCCGCGCCGAACGCCGTCGGGGCGAGAGCGTCGACGTCACCGTTTAAGAATACAGGCTTAAAATAGGAAACGGCCCTGCCCTTCACGGTGGGGCCGTTTTGTTTTACTGGAATGCCGTTTCAGTAAAGCTGCGCAGCTTGCGGCTGTGCAGACGACCTGTGCCAAGGGCACGGATTTTTTCCATGGTCATCAGGCCGATTTTAAGGTGCTGGTCCACCCGTTCGCGATAAAAACGATCAGCCATGCCGGGCAATTTCAACTGACCATGTAGCGGGCGGTCAGATACGCAAAGCAACGTGCCATATGGCACGCGGAAACGAAAACCATTGGTGGCAATGGTTGCAGACTCCATATCAAGCGCCACAGCGCGACACTGGCTGAGGCGCTGGACGGGAACGCTCTGCTCCCACAGCTCCCAGTTACGGTCGCTCACTGTTGCAACCGTACCTGTGCGCATCACTTTTTTAAGGTCATATTCCTTGAGGCCTGTTACTTCGGACACGGCTTGTTCAAGAGCCACCTGCACCTCGGAAAGTGCGGGGATGGGTACCCATAGCGGCACGGCATCATCAAGAACATTGTCATCACGCACATAAGCGTGGGCCAGAACATAGTCGCCCAGCTTTTGCGAATTGCGCAGGCCCGCACAATGCCCCAGCATCAGCCAGGCATGGGAGCGCAAGACAGCAACGTGGTCAGTAATCGTCTTGGCATTGGATGGGCCCACACCGATATTGATAAGGGTAATCCCCGTACCATCGGCGCGTTTGAGGTGATAAGCCGGCATCTGAGGCGTGCGTGGCGGCTTGCTGCCCTGATTGGCTGGGGCCGATGGCAAATTGGCATTGTGGGTGATTACGTTACCTGGCTCGACAAAGGCAACGTATTCGCTTTGGCCTGTGCGGCCATCAACGGCCTTGGCCATCATTTCAAGACCATCGCGCACAAACTCATCAACGTAAAACTGATAGTTGGTGAACAGCACGAATTTCTGGAAGTGTTCGGCCGATGTACCGGTGTAATGTTTAAGACGCTGCAAGCTGAGGTCTACGCGCGGCGCTGTAAACAGTGCCAGCGGCATCGCCTCCCCCGGTTTCAGGGCGTGGGTGCCATTGGCAATGGTGTCGTCGGTATCCCACAGGTCCGGCTGGTCAAAGATCATTGGCAGTGCCGCCATTTGATCAACGTTCAAATCAGCTTCAAGATGGAAGCCATCGCCCAAAGCGTAATGCAGCGGTATAGGTGTTTCGCTTACGCCTACTTTTAATTCGGCTTCCGGATGGTTTGAAAGCAACAGTGTGAATTGGTCAAGGTAATATTGCCGATAAAGATCAGGACGCGTGATGGTGGTGCGATACGTACCAGGGCGCGACAGAAATCCGTAAGATAGACGGTTATCTACAGATGGACCTTTGCGCGTGGTGATCTCGATAAATGGATAGTGCGCGCGCACATTCTGGGCGTCGCCCTGCCCGCGTGAAAACTGCTCAAACGAATGACGAAGGAAACCAGTGTTGGTGTCATAGATTTCTTTGATCCAACCAAGCGCCTTTTCGGCATCGCGAAAACCGCGTGTGGTCATCAGACCGCTTTTGATTGGCGATGGTGTTTTGTTCCGCCCTAAGATCAAACTATTGTTATCCCTGCTCTGCTACGATATCTGCCGGACTGACATCCAGCAGGCTGGCTGCAAATTCTGCGGCCACGAAGGGGCGCAGATCATCCACGCCCTCTCCTATACCTATAGCATGAACAGGTAAACCAAACCTTTCAACAAGCGAAACCAGCACGCCACCTTTGGCCGTGCCGTCCAGTTTGGTCAGAATGATACCGCTTATGGGAATAATTGACTTGAAAAGCTCGATCTGGCTGACGGCGTTCTGCCCTGTGGTCGCATCCAGCACGATCAGGGCGCCGTGGGGCGCATCAGGGTTTTTCTTGCGCATCACGCGCACAACCTTGGCCAGCTCTTCCATCAGATTGGTTTTGTTTTGCAAACGGCCTGCTGTATCGATCATCAGAATGTCCACGTCCTCGGCCTCTGCGCGGTCAATCGCCTCGAATGCCAGAGCAGCAGCATCGGC
>JBEIPH010000167.1:0-3974 GCA_040377115.1 Micavibrio sp.
ATTCAACCGTCAGGTCTTTGACCTGATCAACACCGGCAAAAACCTCTGTGAAGTTCAGCGTGCCAAAGGTCATGAACACGGCAAAAATGCCAATCGCCAGACCAAAGTCACCGATACGGTTCATCACGAACGCTTTGATGGCGGCTGTGTTCGCGCTGTCCTTGTGATTCCAGAAACCAATCAACAGATAAGACGCAAGCCCCACCCCTTCCCAGCCAAAGAACAGCTGCACAAAGTTATCAGCCGTCACCAGCATCAACATGGCAAAGGTAAACAGGCTCAAATACGCCATAAAGCGTGCCTGTGCCTTGTCGTGGTGCATATAACCAACGGAATAAATGTGTACCGCACAGGAAACCACGTTGATAACAACAGCCATCACCGCAGCCAGCTGGTCAAAACGCAGCGCCCATTTAATGTCGAGCGTGCCCGAGGCAATCCATGTAAACAGCTCAATCGTGCGTGGTTCACCGCCAAAGTTTACCTCGCGCATCAGCATGATAGAGGCAATAGCCGCCACCACCATCAAAGCGCAGGTGACAAATTGCGAGGCATGGTCACCAAGCTTGCGACCAAACAGACCAACCAGCAGGGCGCCAACCAGCGGAGAAAAAACAGCAAGCATTTCCATGACTGATATCCCTTATCCTTTAAGCGCGCTGATATCCTCGACCGCGATCGAGGCTTTGTTGCGGAAGAAAACGACCAGAATGGCCAGACCGATGGCAGCTTCAGCAGCAGCCACAGTCAAAATAAACATCGAGAACACCTGACCCGTCAGATCATTCAGATGGCTTGAAAACGTCACCATATTAATAGTGACAGCCAGCAGGATAAGTTCGATCGACATCAAGATAACGATAACGTTACGGCGGTTGAGGAAAATACCGAAAACGCCGAGCGTAAAAAGCATGCCCGATAAAACGAGGAAATGGTTAATAGCGATTTCCATGATTACGAAACCCCCTCGCCTGAATTGATCTTTTCGACGCGCAGAACGTCAGATGCCTTACGGCTGACCTGATCGCTAACTTTCTGGCGGCGTACTTCAGGGCGCTCGCGCAGGGTCAGGGTGATCGCACCGATCATCGCCACCAGCAGGATCAGACCTGATATTTGAAAGATATATGCGTAATGGGTGTAAAGGATCAAACCAAGCGCATGGGTGTTGCTGATCTTGCTGGCATCTGGCGTTGCATGGGCAAGTTGCGATGGATCTGCACCCGAATACCAGCTGGCAAACAGCCAGACAAATTCAAGGATCATGATAACGCCCACCAGACTACCCACCGGAAGATACCTGCGCATTCCTTTGCGCAGGTCGGCAAAGTTGATATCAAGCATCATCACAACGAACAGGAACAACACCGCCACCGCACCGACATAAACGATGACAAGGATCATGGCGATGAATTCCGCCCCCAGCAGAACAAAAAGCCCCGCCGCATTGAAAAACGCCAAAATCAGGAACAGCACCGCATGCACGGGGTTGCGCGCCGAAATAACCATCAGCGCACTCAGCAAAAGAACCGCTGAAAAGGCGTAAAAGAAAATCGCTTCGATCATTTTATCTTTTTCCCCTGCCCTTAACGGTACGGCGCATCGGCTGCAAGGTTGGCGGCAATCTGCGCTTCCCATCTGTCGCCGTTGTCCAGCAGTTTTTGTTTGTTGTAGTAAAGCTCTTCGCGTGTTTCGGTGGCGAATTCAAAATTCGGCCCTTCAACAATCGCATCAACCGGGCAGGCCTCTTGGCACAGGCCGCAATAGATGCACTTGGTCATATCGATGTCATAGCGTGTGGTGCGGCGGCTGCCGTCATCGCGCACGGCGGCTTCGATGGTGATGGCTTGGGCTGGGCAAATCGCCTCGCACAGTTTGCAGGCAATGCAGCGCTCCTCGCCATTGGGGTAACGGCGCAGGGCGTGTTCACCACGAAAACGCGGGCTGATCGGACCTTTTTCAAACGGATAGTTGATGGTGACCTTGGGTTTGAACATATATTTAAGCGTCAGGGCAAAACCCTTGACCAGCTCGATCATCAAAAACCCGCGGGCAACGCGGTCAAGCAAAACAGACATCCCTTATCCTCCCGCCAGTTTGGGCAGCGCATCGGCATACAGCAACGCACCCGATACAATCACAACCCACAGCAACGTAAACGGCAGGAAGATTTTCCAACCCAACCGCATCAACTGGTCATAGCGATAACGCGGCAAGGTCGCGCGCGCCCACAAGAACACGAACAGCACAAAGCAGACCTTGAGCACAAACCAGATAAAGCCCGGCACAATCGCCAGCGCCTCGATACCAAAGGGCGGCAACCATCCACCCATGAACAAGACGGCGGTCATACCGCCCATCAAAATCATGTTCATATATTCACCCAGGAAGAACAGGGCGAAGGTCATGGAGGAGTATTCAACGTTATAACCGCCAACCAGCTCGGACTCGCCCTCGGGCAGGTCAAAGGGTGCACGGTTGGTTTCGGCCAGTGCTGAAATAACAAAAACGATAAACATGGGGAACAACAGCAGGTCAACCCACCATGCACGCTCGACTGTTACGATATCCGTCAGGTTCAGCGATCCGGTGGTCAGCAATACACAGACCAGCACCAGACCAATAGATACCTCATACGACACCATCTGTGCCGCAGAACGCATACCACCCAGGAACGCATAGCGCGAGTTAGACGCCCAACCCGCCATCAAAATGCCGTAAACACCAAGTGATGAAACCGCAAACAGATACAAAATGCCAACGTTGATATCGGCCAGTACCCAGCCCGCATTGACGGGAATAACCGCCCAAGCAATCAGGCTAAGCATAAACGTCAGCATTGGCGCGATCACGAAAATGGCGCGGTTGGCACCCGAGGGGATAATCGTTTCTTTACCCAGCAGCTTGATACCATCAGCCAGCGGTTGCAGCAGACCAAAGGGACCAACCATCATCGGGCCTTGGCGCAGCTGCATGGCGGCCATCACCTTGCGCTCGGCATAGGTCAGATAAGCCATGGCCAAAATCAGCGGCACAACAAACAGCAATATCTTGCCCGTGATCAACAACAGCGGCCAGATATAAAGGGTAAAGAATTCACCCATCAGCAAGGCGCCAAACTCAGCCATGGGCCACCTTCTTTCCTGCCGATGCGTTGACAAAAGCAGCCGTCGCCTCCGCCATTACCTTGGAGGCACGGGTAATTGCATCCGTCATATAATAGTTATCAATCGTGCGGCTAAACGGCGTGTTGTCGGGCGTGCCTTGCTCGCCAAAGTTTTTCCACTCGGTTGCTTTGACTGTATCGATGTCAGCAAACAGGGGGTTAACCGCAGCCAGTCGTGCGCGCACGGCAGGCAACGTGTCGTAAGGAAGCTTTTTGCCCAGCACTTCGGACAGGGCGCGCAAAATCTTCCAGTCCTCGCGTGCCTCACCGGGTGGAAACACGGCCTGGCGTGCTTGCTGCACACGGCCCTCGATGTTCATGTAGGTCGCGTTTTTCTCGGTGAAAGCCGCACCTGGCAAAATCACATCGGCACGGGCTGCACCCGCATCCCCATGGTGGCCCTGATAAATCACAAAAGCATCACGCGCGATTTTATTAACAGGCAGCTCGTCTGCACCCAGCAGATAGAGCACTTCCATCGCCATCAAATGATCCAGACCTTTTGGATCTGTGCAACCAAGCGACAGCGCCGCCATACGGCTGGCCGCGGTATGGAGCATGTTGTACCCATTCCAATCGGCACGGATCATATTGAATTTTTCAGCTATTGCACGGGCCATACCCTGAAGACGCGCACCATCGGCACGGCGCAACGCACCAGCCCCAATAATCACCAGCGGATTTTTGGCGCCGGACAGTACTTTGGCAAAGTCATGCTGACCCGACAAAATCTGTTGCAGGGTATCAGCCCCCGCCCCTAGATGTTTGTGCGGATAATTCAAATCACAGGCCGCACCGACCGAGGCCA
>JBEIPH010000198.1:0-3393 GCA_040377115.1 Micavibrio sp.
ATCTGCCACAAGGGATCGGGGTTTGTTTCGCAAACATTACAAGGCGTATAGGCGGCGTCTTTCATGACGGTCTTGTTGCCGTCCTCGCGCAGGCCTTCACGTGCGGTAAAACGTGAACCATCCGACAATAACGACAGCAAGCCGCCGATATAGCCTTTCTTCATGTCTTGAGAGAGTTCAAGCTGGTCGGCGAAATGGATATCGCCCAGTTCATTCACCAGCGTCACGTTGCCGCTGGCCGTCACGGTATCGTTTGTCAGGTTATAGACAACTTTTTCAGCGCGCAGGATCTTGCCTGCCTGCACAAATTCAACGTCGCCCAATGCGGTGACGGTTTGCGCGGCGTCATCATGCACCAGTTCGGCTGCACGAAAATCAACAGGCTGTTGTTCGGGCGGTGTCATGACCGCCTGCGCATCACCGGCAAACAGCATCAGGCCGACTGCAAAGACAGCCGCCAAAACCGTCTGAAGACGGTTGCTGTGGTGACGATAAAACATGATCCCCCGTGTGCCTTGCCATGAATAATTTTTCACGGCCAGCGTATGTGTTGATTGTCGATAAATATCAGAGGGATGTCAAGCGAAGTGCCTAAACAGTGTTAAGCCTGCTTCAGACCTTTTTCTGCAAAAACGACGGGATATCATCGCCATCAAAACGGCCACGATTGTCTTCGGCCTCGATATCAGGATGATTGCGCTGGCGGCCCGTGTCTTTTTTCTGGTGGCGGTTGTGATGGCGTTCTTTGGCAACGGGTGCAACATCCGCCTTGCTTTCAACACGCGCCTGACCAACGCCGATGTCCATAACTTCGATTTGTTTGTTAATCAACTTCTGGATAGCGGTAACGGCCTTGTCATCACTTGGCATCACAAAGGTAAAGGCGCGGCCCTTGGCACCGGCGCGGCATGTACGACCTATACGATGAACATAATCTTCCGCGTGGAAGGGCACATCCCAGTTAAACACATGCGACATGCCAGCCACGTCAAGGCCGCGCGCGGCAACATCGCTGCACACCAAGATCTGCACTTCGGCTGATTTAAACTTGGCCAAAGCTTCTGTACGCTCGCTCTGGTCCATATCTCCATGCAGGCCAGCCGCTTTAAGGCCGCGCGAACGCATAGATTTCACAACTTCATTGATGTCACGCTTGCGATTGCAAAACACAAAGGCGTTTTTAACGTCTTCTGCATCATACAGCTTAAAGAAAGCCTGCGTCTTTTGCTTGAATGTCGGCACGTTGATAAAAAATTGCTCAACGTTGGTCGAGGTGGATGACGGTGGCGACACCGTGATGATTTTTGGATTGCTGAGGAATTTGTCAGCAAGCTTTTTGATCTCTGGCGGCATGGTGGCCGAGAAAAACAGCGTCTGGCGCATGGGCGGCAGGATCGAAACAATTTTTTCAAGATCAGGAATAAAGCCCATATCCATCATGCGATCGGCTTCGTCGATCACCAGAATTTTAATATCGGCCAGTAAAATTTTGCCACGACCATAAAGGTCGAGCAAGCGGCCCGGGGTTGCGATCAGAACGTCAACACCGCCTTCGATCTTGCGAACCTGTTCGTCCATTGATGTGCCACCAACGATCAGGGCCATCGACAGTTGCTTGTGGTATTTGCCGTACTTGTCAAAGTTTTCTGAAATCTGGGCGGCCAGTTCACGCGTTGGCGACAAAATCAGCGAGCGTGGCATGCGCGCCTTGGCACGGCCACCGGCCAGCGCATCAATCATGGGCAGTGTAAATGATGCGGTTTTGCCTGTACCTGTCTGGGCAAGCCCCAGAACATCGCGGCACATCTGAATAGCGGGAATAGCTTGCGCCTGAATGGGGGTTGGTTCGGTGTATCCGGCTTCTAACACCGCACGCAGCAAGTTTTCACTTAAACCGAGATCTTTAAATTCCATAATTATTTATAACAGACTGTTTTCAGTTCCTACGCAGCCTGATTGCTGCATTTATTTGCTCATACGCTGTTTTCTGTGTAATTTAAAGCACATTTTTACCGAATGTTCTTATAGCGAGGATTTTCAATGGCCAAAGCCAGCCGTAAGCCAATACCCTCTGCCAACAGCCCACGCGCTGTTTCCAACAACCATCTGCCAGCCCGCATCGATAGCTTTAAGGGCCATCAGCGCAACGATGGCACACCACTGCATATCGACTGGATAGACGACCTGCAGGTCAACCTGAGCGCCCTTGAGCGCCGCACATCCAGCCTTTCTGGCCGCCGCACGGTCAAAAAGGAATATCAGGCCGCCTGGCTGCTCAAAGCCATCAGCTGCATGGACCTGACCACCCTCAGCGGTGATGACACCGCAGGCCGCGTCAAGCGCCTTTGCGCCAAAGCCAAAAAGCCGCTTTCTGATGACATGGTACAGGCGCTGGGCATTGAAAGCCTCAACCTCACCACTGGCGCTGTCTGCGTTTATCATGAAATGGTTGAAACAGCCGTACGCGCATTAGAGGGCACCAAAATTCCGGTTGCCGCTGTTGCCGCTGGCTTCCCGCATGGTTTGTCACCCCTGCCCCAGCGTCTGGCCGAAATCCGCGCCTCGGTCGAGGCTGGTGCGACCGAAATCGACATCGTTATCACCCGTGGCCATGTGCTGACCGGTAACTGGCAGGCGTTGTATGACGAAGTGCGCGAAATGCGCGAAGCTTGTGGTGATGCCCACCTTAAAACCATTCTTGCCACCGGCGAGCTTGCCACCATGCGCAACGTGGCCAAGGCCAGCATGGTTTCAATGATGGCTGGGTCTGATTTCATCAAAACCTCGACAGGCAAAGAATCCGTCAACGCCAACCTGAACGTCTCACTTGTTATGCTACGCATGATCCGCGCGTATGAGGAAATGACAGGCTACAAAGTAGGTTACAAACCCGCAGGCGGCATTGCCACAGCCAAAGACGTGATGAACTATCAATTCCTGATGAAAGAAGAACTGGGCAAGCCATGGCTGCAACCCGACCTCTTCCGCATCGGTGCATCATCCCTGCTGGCCGATATTGAACGCCAACTGGAACACCACCTGACCGGCCGCTATTCCGCCAACAACAGACATGCGATGGGGTAGAAAAATGAGTGCTGACAGCTTTTGCAATGGTTTCATTATCGCATCAGTTATAGCTGGCGGATTCTACTATTTTAATAAGGATGAAAAAGTTTCTGAACCGCCACAAGCTGGCCGCTATGAAATCATCACACGTGGTGAATGGAAAGGTTGGCTTCTTGATACAGCCACTGGTGATACCTGGGAATGGATCACAATTGTCGGTGAAGACAACAAAGATGCTGGAAGGCAATGGCAAGCAGCCGGATATGATATTTCCCCAAATGAGAGAGCAAAGCTGATCAAATAAAATATTGGCTAAGAATACATGCC
>JBEIPH010000175.1:0-3871 GCA_040377115.1 Micavibrio sp.
AAGAAATTCGCGCAATTTGAACAACAAGCCGCCGCCGCCGCTTCGCTGGGCCAAGTACATCGCGCGCGCCTGCATGACGGGCGCAATGTCGCCTGCAAGCTGCAATACCCCGACATGCAATCAGCGGTGGAAGCGGATTTAAAGCAGCTAAAGATATTTTTATCGCTGTTTGAAAAATACGACAAATCCGTATCGACCGTTGAAATCCAGAAAGAGATTTCCGATCGTTTATACGAAGAACTTGATTATAAACGCGAAGCACAGCAAGAAAAACTCTACACCCATATGCTGGCGGGTGAAGCGGGGGTGCAGGTGCCCGAGGTAGTTGATGAACTTTCAACGGGCCGCCTGCTGACAACCACCTGGCTTGATGGCGCGCCTATTCTTGATTACAAAAATGCAGCGCAGGAAACGCGCAACCAGATTGCGCTGAATATGTTTCGTGCGTGGTATGTGCCTTTGTACGGCTATGGCATTATTCATGGTGACCCGCACCCAGGTAATTACGCCGTGCAAAAAAACCTGTCTATTAACTTGCTTGATTTTGGCTGTGTGCGCGTATTCCCGCCCAGGTTTGTCGAAGGTGTTATCACGCTTTATCACGCGCTTAAAAAGAACGATGTCGATATGGCTGTATCAGCCTATGAAAGCTGGGGTTTTGCCAATTTATCGCGCGAGCTGATTGATGTATTAAATATCTGGGCGCGGTTTTTATACGGCCCCGTGCTGGAAGATAAAAAACGCGCCATCGGCGTGGTACCCGACAAAGAAGTTTACGGCCGTGAAACCGCACACGAGGTCCATCAGGCGCTGCGCCGTGCGGGTGGCGTGACCGTGCCACGCGAATTCGTCTTTATGGATCGCGCTGCCCTTGGCCTTGGGTCAGTCTTTTTGCACCTGCGGGCGGAAGTAAACTGGTATCAGCTGTTTAACGAGCTCATCGCTGACTTTGATGTCAAGGCCGTGGCAAAGCGACAGCGCGCGGCATTGGACAAGGTTGGGCTTGCATCGTCAAGCTAACAGCCCATCATCTATGTAAAAATCCGAAAGCAATGTATTTTTGTCGCCAAAGCTGGCAAGATTCCAAGCCGGGAGGATGCTTTTCATGAAAATCGCTATTCTGCGCGAGACGGCCAAGGCCGAAACACGCGTTGCCGCCACACCAGAGAGCGTCAAAAAGCTGATCGCGCTCGGCGCCAGCGTTGTCGTTGAAAGCGGGGCGGGGATGACCGCGTCCTTTAATGATGACAGCTACACAGCAGCCGGTGCCACCATTGGCACAGCGGGTGATGCCGACATCATTTGTGCCGTGCGCGCACCCGATGCTGGAAAAATGAAATCATTCAAAAAAGACAGCGCGGTGATTGCGCTGTTCAACCCGCATCAGAACAAAGAAATTCTAAGCGCTGCCGCTTCTGCAGGGGTGACCTCTTTTGCGCTGGAACTTGTGCCGCGCATTACGCGGGCACAAAGCATGGACGTGCTGTCCTCGCAAGCCAACCTTGCCGGATACCGCGCCGTGATCGAGGCTGCGGCCACCTTTGGCCGTGCCTTTCCCTTGATGATGACGGCGGCGGGTACCGTGCCACCGGCAAAGGTGTTTATCATGGGGGCTGGTGTTGCGGGCCTTCAGGCCATCGCCACCGCGCGTCGCCTAGGTGCGCAAGTATCAGCAACCGACGTGCGTGCAGCGTCGCGTGAGCAGGTCGAAAGCCTTGGCGCAACCTTTGTGATGGTTGAAAGCGAAGAAACCAAAGCGGCTGAAACCGCCGGTGGTTACGCCAAAGAAATGAGCGATGATTATAAACGCCAGCAAGCAGCCCTGATTGCTGAAACCATCAAGAAACAAGACATTGTGATTACCACCGCCCTAATCCCGGGCCGCAAGGCCCCCGTGCTGGTCACCGCCGACATGGTGCGCAGCATGAAAGCCGGTGCGGTGATTGTTGATCTGGCCGTAGAGGCAGGCGGCAATTGCGAGCTGTCAAAAGCTGGCGAGATTTTTGTTGAAAACGGTGTCAGCATCGTGGGCCATTTAAACATGCCCGGACGCATCGCTGTTGATGCGTCAGCATTATATGCCCGCAACATCGTCAATTTCCTGACGCCGATGGTGGACAAGGAAAGCAAAACGTTCAAACCGAATTTCGAGGACGATATCGTCAAGGCATCGTGCCTGACGCGCGGCGGCGCCATCGTTCATCCGCAGTTTATTTAAAGGAGCCTTAGACAATGGATGCATCCATGACACAACAACAGGCCCTGTCAGAAAAAGCGGTTAGCCTGTCGGCCAATGCCGAATATGTGGCGCAACAGGCAAGCCAGCTGGCCTTTGAAGTGAGCCAGATGACCACCACGGCGGCAGGGGCGCCGTTTTTTGTAACGGGTCTGACGGTTTTTGTGCTGGCCTGTTTTGTTGGATATTACGTGGTGTGGCGCGTTACACCCGCCTTGCACTCTCCGCTGATGGCGGTGACCAATGCGATTTCATCCGTCATCATCGTGGGTGCGATCATTGCCGTTGGCCCGGCGGATGCCAGCCTGTCAAAAATCATGGGTTTCCTTGCCGTTGTGCTGGCCTCCGTGAATATTTTTGGCGGGTTTATCGTCACGCGCCGCATGCTGGCCATGTTTAACAAGAAAAAGAAGTAATTCTGCTTTTTAAGGAGTCACCTGATGACACCAACGCTTTCACTGCTGGCTTATCTGTTTGCCGGTGTTTGCTCTATCATGTCGCTGCGCGGTCTTTCTGGCCCGCAAACAGCCAATCAGGGCCTGATGTATGGCGTGGCGGGAATGGTGGTGGCGATTTTAACCACCATGATGATGCCCGGTGTTGAATCTTACGGCTGGATTATTGGCGGTATCGCCACGGGTGGTTTGATTGGCGCAGTGATCGCGCAGAAAATCGCCATGACGGCATTGCCGCAGTTGGTAGCGGCGTTTCACAGTCTGGTGGGGCTTGCGGCGGTGTTTATTGCGGCGGCTGCCTTTCACAATCCGGCGGCCTATAACATCGGCCAACCAGGTGACATTCACGTTGGCAGCCTGATTGAAATGGCGCTGGGTGTGGCCATTGGTGCAGTGACCTTTACGGGTTCGATCATTGCCTTTGGCAAGCTGCAGGGTTTTATCACCGGAAAACCACTAGTATTTAAAGGCCAGCATATTTTGAATGCCGCGCTTGGTATCGGTCTTGTCGCACTAATCGTGCTGCTGTGCCTGAGTGAATCGGTGTTTATCTTCTGGATGATTGTGGCGGTGGCCTTGCTGCTGGGTGTGTTGATCATCATCCCCATCGGTGGTGCGGATATGCCTGTGATTGTGTCGATGCTTAACAGCTATTCCGGCTGGGCTGCGGCGGGTATCGGGTTTACGTTGCAAAACACCTTGCTGATTATTGTTGGCGCACTGGTGGGGGCATCGGGCGCTATTCTGTCCTACATCATGTGCAAGGGCATGAACCGGTCGTTCCTGAATGTCGTGCTCGGTGGTTTTGGTGGGGAGGCCACGAGCGGTGCTGCCGCCAGTGTTGGCGACAAGCAGGTGAAAATCGGATCAGCCGAAGATGCCGCCTTTATCCTCAAAAACGCTTCAAGCGTTATTATCGTGCCTGGATACGGCATGGCGGTGGCGCAAGCCCAACATGCCCTGCGCGAAATGGCAGACCAGCTGAAAAAAGAAGGGGTGAAGGTGCGCTACGCCATCCATCCCGTGGCGGGCCGCATGCCTGGTCATATGAACGTGCTGTTGGCTGAAGCCAACGTGCCTTATGACGATGTGCTGGAGCTTGAGGACATCAACCGCGATTTCTCCCAAACCGATGTGGCCTTTGTGATTGGTGCCAATGACATCACCAACCCAGCCGCCA
>JBEIPH010000029.1:0-7693 GCA_040377115.1 Micavibrio sp.
TGGAAAAACTGCCGTTTTACAAACTGGAAACCGCCGTGCTGGGCGAAATTTCCAAGGGCCGTCGCTGGCGCATTGAAGCTGCAATCGAAGCCCTGTCAAAACACCAGGATCGTTTCAACTATATCAACTACACGGGCCTGATCGAGGCCTGTGGTCGTGTTGGTCGCCTGACCGCCATCCACCGTCTGGCTGATGTGTATCAGTGGGAAAAACCAAAGGAAAAAGAGTATCCATCACCACACGCCTGCAACGAGGCTTTTGATATGGCGGTCATTCACGGTCACTATCGCGTGGCCGAATTCTGCCGCCGTTACGGCGCACGTCCCGATGTGATGATCCATCGTGACCGCAACCCGCGCGCGATGGCCATTGCCATGGAAGATCGTGACTATAAGAAAATCGATTACCTGCTGGCGCGTGGCGCTTCGGCGCAATATCATTTCTCGTATGCACTGTCCAAACGTGATCCTGATTTGATCGAATTTTTCATTGCGCGCGGTGCTGATGTTAACAAGCCGACGGGCTATAGCCAAAACATGCCACTGGCCGTTGTGCTGCCGTATCGTGATGTTGCCACCGTTGGGGTGCTGCTGAAAAACGGTGCTGATGTCAGCCTGCTCAATGAAAACGACATTTACACTGTCATGCAGAATAAAAAAGACAGCGCGCTGTTTGATCTGTTGGTTGATGGCGGTGTGGCCGTTACGGAACGATCGATGGAAACGGCCATGTACGAAGGTATGATTGGCCATGCACAAAAGCTACTTGAAAAGGGTGTGGCGCCACGCCACCAATCATTGATTGCAGCCATCTCTGGCGGTCAGCAGACCGCAATCGAGTTCTGCCTTAATAATGGCGTTGACCCGAACACCGCCAGACAAAGATACGAGGCGGAAACTCGTGGCAAACCAAAGTATCTGCTGTCTACCAATCATGAAAAAATCATGGCGACCTTGGTAAATCTTTCTGGCCCTGCCGCGCCAGCAGCAACCCCCAAGCCGCCACGTCCCTAATGTGTCCCCTGCGTCATTGGTTTAACCGCGCAACGCCGCTTGAACGTTCCCTGCGGCGTGGGGATACGCTTTGGCTTGCGCGCCAACTGGAATCCGGGGCGGATCCGGTTGTGTTTTATGACGTCGCCCGTGCCTTGAAAAAAGTCAGCCCCCGTGCCCTTGACCTTTTGGAGCAGGAAATCGAAGATATAGCCCTGCACCCCGGCACACATGTGCCGCGCCATGCCAACTGGAAGATAAAAAGGGTTTAGCCGACATGACACGCCGCTTTACCGGCACTGATCTGGTGATTGCCACGCATAACCGCGGCAAATTAAACGAATTTGCAGCGATGTTTTCTGATCTGCCGCTCAGGCTGACATCGGCGGTGGATCACAACCTGCCGTCACCTGATGAAACCGGCACTACGTTTGTTGAAAACGCCAAAATCAAGGCACTGTTTGTCGCACAAAGCACAGGTCTGCCCGCACTGGCCGATGACAGCGGGTTGTGCATAGACCTTTTGGGCGGTGCCCCCGGTGTTTATTCCGCTGACTGGGCGGGTGAAAACCGCGACTTTGCCCTCGCTTGCGAGCGTGTGCATGAAGCCATGTTGGAATGTCTGCCCAAACAAAAAGAATGGGTGGATGTCAAACGGGGTGCGCATTTTGTCAGCTTGCTGATGCTGGCCTGGCCCGACGGCCATGTTGAATATGTTGAAGGCATTGCTGATGGCGAGATTATCTGGCCGCCACGCGGGGCAGGTGGGCATGGTTATGACCCGATCTTTCAGCCGATTGGCCATACACGCACCTACGGTGAAATGCTGCCGGCAGAAAAAAACGCCATCAGCCACCGCGCACAGGCCTTCAGGCTGATGAGGGAAAAGTGTTTTGATGGCGCATAACGCGACTGCCCAGCTTGCCATCTACGTCCATTGGCCGTTTTGCAAATTCAAATGCCCGTATTGTGATTTCAACAGCCATGTGCGCGAAAAGACCGCACATGACGCGTGGGAAAAAGCGTATCTGCGTGAGCTTGAATACACCCGTCAATTGACGGGGCCGCGTGAAATTGTGTCAGTATTTTTTGGTGGCGGTACGCCATCGCTGATGGACCCAAAAGTGACACAGGCGGTGATTGAAAAGATAAACGATCTCTGGGGTATTCCGCAGGGGACGGAAATCACGCTGGAGGCCAATCCGACATCAAGCGAGCGAGAGAAGTTTCGCGCCTTTCGGGCAGCGGGGGTTAATCGTGTATCAATTGGTGTGCAAGCGCTTGATGACGCAGCCCTCAAAAGACTTGGTCGCCAGCACGACGTTGGCGAAGGTATGGCGGCTGTTGAAATGGCGGGTCAGGTTTTTGATCGTTTTTCCTTTGACCTGATTTATGCCCGTGAAGGCCAAACCGCCGCGCAGTGGCGTCAGGAATTGTCACAGGCGCTGTCAATGGCGGGCAGTCATTTATCGCTGTATCAGCTGACCATCGAGGAAGGCACGCAGTATCACACGCTGTTTGAACGTGGCGAGCTGACCATCCCTGATGAAGACAGCGCCGCTGCCATGTACGAGATAACACAAGAGATGACGGATAAGGCCGGTCTTTCCGCCTATGAAATTTCAAACCACGCGCGCGTGGGTGATCAATCGCGCCATAATCTGGTTTATTGGCGTTACGGCGATTATGCGGGTATCGGGCCTGGTGCCCATGGGCGTTTAACGGTGGCAGGCCGCAAGATCGCCACGCGCATGCACCGCGCCCCCGAGGTTTGGCTGGAACGCGTTGAACAAAGCAGCCACGGCGCACATCCTTTTGAGGAAATAGATAACCCATCGCGCGGGCGCGAAATGTTAATGATGGGACTGCGCCTGAGCGAAGGTCTGCGCATTGCCGATGTCGAGCGCGAAAGCGGCGTTGGTATTGATACGCTGATTGATAGCAATCGTGCAGCACAGTTGGTTCAGGGCGGCTTTCTGGAGATGGCGGGCGGACGTATCACGGCCACCTCTGCGGGGCGTCAGCGCTTAAACGGTCTGCTTAAATATCTGCTCGTTTAAAGATCAAAACTACCGGGGTGGGGTTTTGATTGCGGTCTTGGTGGCGGCATTTTGTCGACAATATCGCGCAGCTTTTGCGTATTTACCGTGTGGCATTCAGCCAGTTTGTTAAAAAAGCGAATATTCTCGCTGCGCATCAGTTTGTTGATCGTGTCATCTTGGTCAATGTCAGGCAGGGATTGTGCGTGTAGAGCACGGATGATCAGGTCGCGGCTTTTTGTTGTGTCAACGGTCAGGGCTTCTGTCAGGCGGCGTACAAAAAACACGGCTTGTGCGTGGGCGTCTTGTTCGGGCTGCAGCTGTTTGATTTGCTCAAACCGAGGTGGTTGTAGGCCAAGGCCTGACGCAAGAGCGCTGCCGCGCAGACTGGCCTTGCTGAGGGCGCCGGTCAGGCTGCCCATGGCGTTATTGGGCGCGCCTGAATATAAATGCGCCACACCTGCGCGTAACAATACCCAGCTTTCGTGGTCGGCTTGATGTTGTGCTTGCGTAAAGCTGCGGTTGGCGGCGGATAGAATAAGGCCCGCTGCAGGCAGTTGCGCAACATGGCTGTCAATCAAAGACAACAGCCCTTTCAGGCTTTGCTGTGTGACGGTTTCACTGGTCATTTTCGCACATGACCTCCTGTTACACTGATTATATCATCCGTCGTTGAGGACGGCAAATATCAGGGCGTGGGCGCTGGCTGGGTAGGGGCGGGGGCTGAACCCTTCATCATGCCGGCCATGCCTTTGATATCAGCGCCATTAAGCAACGCCTTGCCATCGGGCGTGAGCTCAAAAGCGTAGATACGCTGGCTTTTGCCATCGGCACCCTGACCAAGCTGGCCTGAAAGCTGAAGCAATGTCAGCATCTGTGCATATCCAGCTACTTTTTGATCGTTGCTGTTTTTGGCCATGTCTTGGAATTTGACAATCAGCTCGTCAAGGCCAGAAAACGTTGTGGTCATTTTACCTGTAAACACATAAGGCGCACCGGCAGTGGCCTTCATCAGGCCGTTCACACTGCTGGAAAGATCGGCTGATTTGGTAAAGGTGTCGCGTATTTCAAAAGTTGTACCAGCAGCTGAAAGCATGGCGGGCAAGGATGCCAGTGCTTGCTGGGCTTTCATTTTGGCCTCGTTCTTGCGGGCGTCGTCATTCAGGCTTTCATCACCGGCATTGCTAAGGGTGTCGTCGATAACAGTATAGATACTATCGGCGATTGCTTTGGAGGGGATGTCTTTTGATTCAAAACCAACAGAAACATCGCTTGGTATCAGGCCAGCAAATTCAGCCGGCGCGTTTGATACTTTAAGACCTGACAGAACCGCTTTGCCGTTGGCGGTGCCACGTTCGGCTTTGATGCCTGTAAAGCTGCTTTGCGAGCTTAGGCTGGCAAGCTGGGCTGAAAAACCCTCAACCGCTTTTTCTTCGCTGCCTTTGGCGGGGCGTGGTTTGATGTCAATCGCAACATCGGAAAGGTTGGTTTTGGTGTGCATTTCCATGGGCAGGGCAGCAAGGCCTTCAAAACTTGTTTTGAAAATTTCTTGCGCCTGTTCAGGGGTGAGCTCTTTGCCATCGGCCATTTTTTCGCGCAGTTTGTCGCGCACAACGCGTGGAATGCTCATGTCCATGCCCTTGATGTCCATGGTGGCATTAAATGACCCAAGGCTGAAACTGTCAGCGCTGTTGGGGCCAAAGCTGACGCGCATGCCTTCAATGGTGGTCTTTTTGGGGCCTGACCACGCGCTTTGCGGGGCTTCGCTCAAATCCATGCTGGCGCTTGCTTTGGCGATGCCGACGCTGATGGGGTCATCAAGACCTTCTGCTGGATTGGCTAAAAACTTGATGCTGGTGTTGCTGTACTCGGCATCGAATTTGAAAAAGGTGCCAAGTGCGGGGCGCCAGACGCCGGAGAATTTTTGGCTGCCTGGCATTACTTCGGCAATCGTTTTGCCGGCGGTGTTATCCAGTGTCATTTTTTCGGGCAGGGCAATGCTGGTGCGGTAATCGCCGTTGGCATCGGGCGTGGCATTAATTTTGACAGTGCCTATTTTGAAAACGCCGCTTTCTTTGGTGGTGTAGTTAACATCGGGCAGAGTGATCTCGTAATAGCTGCCCTTAGGTGCAACGGCGACCGGGCCACCTAGTTTCAGGCCTTCACCTGTGGCTTGTGCCATCTTGATGTAAAGATCGAGCGCTTCTTCAACGGTGGTTTTGGCGGCTTGGGCACCTGCCTCGTCAATTGCGGCGTGGGCAACAGGTGTCTGCAACATGCCAATAACGGCAATCAGGGCAAATGTTTTGCGCAAAAAGGCTTTGGTCATGTGTGGAAATCCCCCGTAAAAACGTGACGTACAGATATAATTCTGCACCATAAATCGTTAATGAATTCAATGCGTCAAGCATATTGGTAAAGCAGGTTGCCAGTCAGGCCACAGAGGCCTAGATTATGCCATGCCCCGCCGCCCGTTTTTCCGGATCATGTAATGCGTAACTTTTTATTTTTATTGTGCTTTTTGACTTTGGCGGCGGTTATACGCCCCAATCACGCTCAAGCGCAATGGATGACGGGGGCAGAGTTATCGCAAAGCTGTGCGGTGGGTGAACAGGCACAAGAGATTTACCGCTGCCTTGGATATATCGCCGGAGTCGTTGATTACCACGTTGTCCTGCAATCCCTTGGCACCATCCCGTCGACCGATTTTTGTCTGCCCGAAGATTTGAAAGTAGAACAAGCCGCCATTCAGGTGCTTGCCTATATGAAGAACAAGCCCGAGCACGCAGGCTTTATTGCGGCACCTGCCATTGTGATGGCATTGGGACATGTGTATCCCTGTGTGCGCAAGAGGTAGGCTGGCGCATGTTTAAATTAAAAACAGATTTCAAACCTGCTGGTGATCAGCCAAACGCCATCCGTGAACTGATGGCGGGTATCGAGCGTGGTGATAAAAATCAGGTGCTGTTGGGGGTGACCGGATCGGGCAAGACATTTACGGTGGCCCATCTGATCGAGCGCACGCAACGCCCGACGTTGATTTTAGCACCCAACAAAACATTGGCGGCCCAGCTGTTTGGCGAAATGAAAGAATTCTTCCCCGACAACGCGGTTGAGTATTTCGTTTCCTTCTATGATTACTATCAGCCCGAGGCCTATGTGCCGCGCACGGATACCTATATCGAGAAAGAGTCTACCATCAATGAGCAAATTGACCGCATGCGCCACGCCGCCACGCGGTCACTGCTTGAGCGGCGCGACACAATTGTCGTTGCCAGCGTGTCGTGCATTTACGGTATTGGGGATGTCGAGGCTTATCAATCGATGGCCTTTCCTATCAAGGTTGGCCAAAGCATCGAGCGCAATCATTTGCTGCAAATGCTGATTGAAATTCAATACAAGCGTAATGATATTGATTTCAGCCGCGGCAATTTCCGCGTGCGTGGCGATATTGTTGAAATCTTTCCCGCCCACCTTGATGATCGCGCGTGGCGGGTGTCTTTCTTTGGCGACGAGATTGAGGGCATCACGGAAATTGACAGCCTGATAGCGCAAAAAACCGCCACACTTGATGAGGTGATGATTTATGCCAACAGCCACTATGTCACACCCAAGCCGACATTGGCGCAGGCCGTCAAGCAGATCAAAGTTGACCTGCATGAACGCTTGGCCGAGCTGCGTGCGCAAAACAAGTTGCTTGAAGAGCAGCGTCTGGCCCAACGCACACAGTTTGATCTTGAAATGATCGAGGCAACTGGTGTTTGCCCCGGCATTGAAAACTATTCGCGCTATCTGACAGGCCGTGCACCGGGTGAGGCGCCACCGACCCTGTTTGAATATCTGCCTGATGATGCCCTGTTGATTGTTGATGAAAGCCACGTCATGGTGCCGCAAATTCGCGGCATGTATCTGGGTGACCGTGCGCGTAAACAAACGCTGGTTGACTATGGTTTCCGTGTACCCGCGGCGCTTGATAACCGCCCGCTGAAGTTTGAGGAATGGGACGCCAACCGCCCCCAAACCGTTTTTGTGTCGGCCACCCCTGCGGATTGGGAATTGCAGCAAACAGGCGGTGTGTTTACCGAGCAAGTTGTGCGCCCCACCGGCCTGACCGATCCGCCCGTTATTGTGCGCCCGACAGAACATCAGGTCGATGACTTGCTGGCGGAATGTAAAACCCTTGCCGCCAAAGGCCAGCGCGCGCTGGTGACCGTGCTGACCAAAAAAATGGCCGAAGACCTGACGGAATACATGACGGAAACCGGCATCAAGGTGCGCTATGTGCACTCTGATGTTGATACGCTTGAACGTATCGAAATTATCCGCGATCTGCGTCTTGGGGTGTTTGATGTGCTGGTCGGCATCAACCTTCTGCGCGAGGGGCTTGATATCCCTGAATGCGCGCTGGTGGCCATTCTGGATGCTGACAAGGAAGGATATTTGCGCTCGCGCACCTCCCTGATCCAGACCATTGGTCGCGCTGCGCGAAATGTCGAAGGCCGCGCGATTTTATATGCTGACCGTATGACCAAAAGCCTTGAGGCCGCCATAGGCGAAACATCACGCCGCCGTGAAAAGCAGCTTATCTATAACAAAGAAAACGGCATCGCGCCTGAAAGTGTGAAGCGCAAGATTTCCGATATTCTTGATAGCGTGTTTGAA
>JBEIPH010000064.1:0-6186 GCA_040377115.1 Micavibrio sp.
TCAGGCCTATTTTGTTAAGGTTCAATTTGAAGATTGGCGGCCAGAGCTGAGCTTTAATGTAAAGATTAAAGCTGGCATCAAGGACATCCCAGCTGATGCATCCGAGGCATTTAAAGCCGCCGTTGAAAAGCAAAGAAAAGACGAGCAAGCATCTCTCAAGCCACTTGCAATCGAGCTTGCGCGCCATTGCCCGCAGCTTTTAAAAATTCATGCCAGCCTTGATAGCGGCAAAAGCATTCTTTATGTGGTGCCTGAAAATATTGCCCGGATTGAAAAATTTGAAGGGTACTGGTACCTGAACGTGACATTGAGGTCCAAAGTAGCAGGGCACGATGGCCAGCTGGTGCAGGTTGACTGCAGATCAAAAGAAGCCATGGAGGCTGCTTTTGATGCCTTGACTGCAAAGGCCGCAAAACCAGTACCCGCCGCCCGCAAGCCTGGCCCGAAATAATCACCAGATAACGATTAATCTGGCATACCGTCATAGTCTGAAATTTTCCGTGTTCGGGTTATCAAAAATACGCCTGCTATCAGCCTTGCTGGCAGGTGGTGGCCTCGCGTAAACTTGGCCTGCACAACGGAGAACACGCCATGGCAACAAAACTTTTTGGAACAGACGGTATCAGGGGCCTTGCCAACCGCGGGCACATGACAGCCGAAGTGGCGCTGAAGGTGGCAATGGCCACAGCCAAGATTTTAAAGCGCGGCGATCACCGCCACAAAGTCGTCATCGGCAAAGACACACGCCTGTCAGGCTATCTGCTGGAACCCGCCCTGATGTCGGGCTTTGTTTCGATGGGGATGGATGTTGTGCTGGTTGGCCCGATGCCAACACCAGCGATTGCCATGCTGGTGCGCAGCTTGCGTGCGGATCTTGGTGTGATGATATCAGCCTCGCACAATCCGTTTGCTGATAACGGCATTAAATTGTTTGGGGCTGATGGCTTTAAGTTATCCGAGGATATCGAGCGCGAGATCGAAGCGCTGGTTGAACAACCCATGACCAGTTATCTGGCAGATCCTGAAAAGCTGGGCCGTGCCAGCCGATTGGATGATGCGCCCGGGCGTTATATCGAATACGTCAAAAACACCTTCCCGCGGGGTTTGCGGCTTGATGGGCTGAAGGTTGTCGTTGATAGCGCCAATGGCGCTGCCTATAAAATTGCACCGCGCGTGTTTTACGAACTGGGTGCCGAAGTGGTGCCCATTGCTGTTGAGCCAAACGGCACCAACATCAATAAAAATTGCGGCGCCACCCATCCAGAGGCGCTGCAGGAAAACGTGGTGCGCCATGGCGCTGATCTTGGCATCGCGCTTGATGGTGATGCCGACCGCCTGATTTTGTGTGATGAAAAAGGCCATGTGGTTGATGGTGACCAGATCATGGGCCTGATCGCAGCGTCATGGCAGGACAGTGGCCAGCTCAAGGGTGGCGGCGTTGTTGCAACCGTGATGTCAAATCTGGGGCTCGAGCGGTTTTTGACAGGCCGTGGTCTGAAGCTTGAACGCGTCGCGGTTGGTGATAAAAACGTGGTCGAAAAAATGCGCGCCAGTGGCCTGAATGTCGGGGGCGAGCAATCTGGCCATATTATTCTTGGCGATTATGCCACAACGGGGGACGGTTTGGTTGCGGCCCTGCAGGTATTGGCTGTGGTACAACAGGCACGCCGTGCTGATACGGGGCGTGCGGTCAGTGATATCTGTCAGGTGTTTCGTGCTGTGCCGCAAATCTTGCAGAATGTGCGCCTGACCGGTGATGTAAAACTGGATAGCCCCCTGATTGCCGATGCCATTGCGCAGTCTGAAAAACGTCTGGGCGGGCAGGGGCGTTTGCTGGTGCGTAAATCGGGGACAGAACCATTGGTGCGCGTGATGGCCGAGGGTGACGATGAGGCGCTGGTGAAAAGTGTGGTCAGTGATATTTGCAGCGCGGTTGAAAAAGCCTGAGAGGGGCCATTATGAAGGCTGATAAAAAAATCCATTTCTACGCGGCAGATACCAAGGGTGCGCAGGAAGCAAAGCGCGACCTGTCAAAGCTGTATGGCGACTGCACGATTGAGGATTGCGATGTGATTGTGGCGCTGGGTGGTGATGGGTCCATGCTGCGCGCGCTGCACGAAGGTATACGCCTGAAAAAGCCGGTATTTGGCATGAATCGCGGGTCGGTCGGGTTTTTGCTCAACGAGTATTATACCGACAACCTGATGGCGCGTCTTGCCAAGGCCCAGGTGGTCACGCTCAACCCGCTGCGCATGGATGTGGTGTTGATGAACGGCCAAAAACAATCATCACTTGCGATTAACGAAGTATCACTGCTGCGCGAAACACGCCAAGCCGCCAAATTGCGCATTGATGTTGATGGCGTTACGCGCCTGCCAGAGTTGATTTGCGATGGCATCATTCTGGCGACACCTGCAGGCAGCACGGCTTATAACCTGTCGGCTTATGGCCCGATCATTCCGCTGAGTGCTAATTTGCTGGCGCTGACACCGCTGAGCGCGTTTCGTCCACGGCGCTGGCGCGGGGCCTTGTTGCCACAGACCAGTCGTGTGGTGATCAGCGCGCTTGAGGCGGAAAATCGCCCGATCAGCGCGGTCGCTGATTTCACCGAGATTCGCGATGTGCGCCAGGTCGCCATCTGGCTTGATAAAACAGCGTCGCTTGACCTGCTGTTTGACCCCGAAATGAACCTTGACGAGCGTTTGATCAAGGAACAATTCATGCCCTAACCACATGTTTTTTAAGGCCAATTCGCGCATATCGCGGATTAGGCCATGTTTTTATTGACTTTTTTAATTATTATGTTAAATTTTAAATCCTCTCACCCAAGCAAATCAGGTCCAAAAACATGACTGATGTTCAAAAAAACAACAGCCGCAAAATTAACGCTTACGAAGATGCGCGCGATCTTTATGCGCCAGCCCCCGCCGACATGGTCAACCATTTGGGTATCGAGGCCGAGATGGGCGTTTTCACCCTTGATGAAACGGGCGCGATTGTTATTCCAGGCCCCGATAAAATGCTCGAGCTACAAAGCGCGCTTAAATCCAAAGGTCATGACGCACAACTTGAAGCCTCGGGTGTGCTTGAATACGCCAGCCCCGCCGCACCAATTGAAAAATTCGGCAAGCTGCTGCCGCGTCTGCAAAATGATCTTCACCAGTTCCGCGCCGAAATTGCGCGTGAAGGGCTGGCGATTTCGCCCTATGCCATTTTGCCAACAACTTCGCGCGAAGAAGCGCTTGAAAAAATGGCCAGCCGCGAAAGACTGGTCACCAGCATCAATGCGATGAAAGAAATTTTCCCGCCAGCAACCATTGAAATTCCGTTGCTGACAACCGGTGTACAGGCCAGCTTCAGCCCCGCAAGTGCTGATGCGATGTTTGCCATGATGCGCCGCGCTTATATTCTGACGCCGTTGTTGATTGCTTTTGGCAACAGCCATGCCGGTTTCGTTGGCAATGACGCAACGCCGATTGATAAAAACTACCGCATGGATCTCTACAATGGCTATGGTCCCGCTGGCGGCCTGTCGCAAGCTTTCCTTGCCGCAACAAACGGCAAAAGCCTCATTGATGCGCATATTGCCGAAGTTTTTGCAGCGCCCATGCACTTTGCCTATGGCCATGACGGCGAGCTGATTTCAGCAACCGCAGAAAACCCGATTACCTTTGCCAGCTTGATCGAGCAAGGGCTGAACACGCAGTCAAACTATGAACTGGCGGAATCTTTTTTGTATAACGATGTTAAAATCTGCAACCTGCGCGATGCAACTGGTCAAACCGTGGGCAAGCGCATTGAAGTGCGCGCCATGGATGCCGGCCCCGCCGATCAGGCCAGCCGCGCCCTGCTGCTGACCGCATCGGTTGTGCCATCAGGCCCGATGGCCGATAACTTTGAGGCTTTGGCCACACGCTATGGGTTTGAAGGTACACCTGCTGATATGGCTGACCTGCTGTTAACCTCGCGTCAGGCGGCTGTTCAGCACAACGGTGCCTTTACCGACATTGCTTTTGGCACGGGTCGCATGCTTGATTTCATGCGCGAGATGGCTGATCTGCTTGCTACGGGCCATCGCCAGCGTGATGACATCGAACCAGGCGACACAGCTGCTCTTTGCAGCAAGCTGCGCGTGGGTCTTTGCAACGCCGAGGCGACAGCCAAAGCCTGCAATTCGCTAGACGCCATGCGCGGCCGTTTGGTTAAACAGGCAGAAGCCGCCCTTGCAAAAGCCAGCAAACAGCCCGTGGCCAAAAGCGACGCCCCGGCACCTGTCAAAGCATTGAGCAACGGGCTTTAAGCGCGATATTTACCCTAAAATCAGCAGGCTTGGCCTTTGCCGTGCTTTGCACTATATATTAATCCGCGAAAATAATCTGTTCACGGAGTGCAGCCATGTCAATGTTTGATGACCGCCAGAAAGCCTTTGAAAGCAAATACCAGCTTGATCAGGAAACCCAGTTTAAAATCAATTCCAAAGCGGTTCGCGCCTTTGGCTTGTGGGCGGCAGGTCAGCTTGGCTTTACCGGTGCCGAGGCTGAAGCTTATGCTCAGCAAGTCATGGACAGTGATTTTGATGAACCTGGCATTGCTGATTTTATCCGCAAGGTTGAAAAAGACCTGACCGCCAAGGGTGTGAGCGTTACGACACATCATCTTGAAAACGAGTTTTATAACCTGCGCGATAAAGCGGCGGGTGAGATGGCCGTTAAAAAAGCCTGATTATTTTTCTGCCTGCATAGACAAGAAGGCACTGGTTTCGGCCAGCGCCTCTTTTATGCCGCAGCGGATAACTTCAACCCCTGCCGGAAAGGCTGTGGTCAGGCGTGTGGGCAGGGCGCTATCCAAAATCACGAAAACCCCGCGATCATCAGCGCGGCGGATCAGACGGCCATAGGCTTGCTGTAATTTAGATCTTGTCAGCATGTCGTCATAGGATTTGCCAAAGTGATCGCGGCGCGCCTTGTGCAAAATGGTGGGCTTGGGCCACGGCACGCGATCATAGATCACCAATCTAAGCGATCTGCCGGGCACATCGATGCCATCGCGCGTGGCGTCGGTACCCAACAGACATGCGTTTTCTTCCGCCCTGAAAATATCAATCAGGGTAGCAGTATCAAGGGGATCAACGTGCTGGGCATAAAGCGGTAGCCCAGCAGCGGCCAGATTTTTAGAAATATCACCATGTACCGCGCGCAGACGTTGCACGGCCGTGAACAGCCCAAGCGCACCGCCACCCGCCGCCTTCATCAGGGCGCCCATGGCACTGGCAATTTCTGGTGTGTTGCGTTTATCAATGTCGCGCACCACAAAAATTTTTGTTTGCGCCGCATAGTCAAATGGCGACGCAAAACTGTGGCGGATAATGTTCTGCCCCTCATTCCCCAGCATGGCTGCACCGGTGCGCAGCAGGGGTGTTTGCCAGCCTTCTGCATCATCGGGTTGCGGGTCGCGCAAGGTGGCTGATGTGACGGCCAGTCCACGCGCATGTGGCTTCAGCGCTGCGGCAAACAGCGCGGCTGGATCAAGATGGGCGCGGTAAAAACCGGCGTCATGATCGCGTCCGTCAAGGCGGGTGATTTCCAGCCAGTCAACCGTGCCCTCACCTTGTGCGGCGGATACACTTTCCAGCATGGCGATCCACGGACGGATCATATGCTGGCTGCGGCGCAGCAAGCTGGCGCTGACATAGCGCAAGCGGTCACGTTCTGTGGCTTCGAGAGTATCAACATCTGTCGTTAATCGTTTGTGCAGCCTTTCCGCCAGTGCGCGCAAGGGACGGTCAAGGTCGCGCAGATAACGCGCCAGTGCCAGTGCGGCCTCGATCAGTTTTGGCGTTGCGGGGTGTACTTCTGTTTCGGGTGAATAATATCCCTTTGGTTCTGGCGCGCGCGCCATGATCTGTTGTGCAACAGCAGAAAGGAAATTTTCAGCGGGGCCTTTTGGGGCGCCGTCACTTAAACGCTGGCGCCATTGCTGCCCGGGCAGCGAAAGGGCGGCGGCAAGAATATCGTCAAGGTCCCTGCGCGCATCTTCATCTTCGTCTTCAATCAAGCCTTCAAGGCGCTTTTTAAGGCCGCGTGCACGGCTGCGCGCACCACCCTCGCTGCCCATCAGCCAGCGGCGCAGGTCGGCCGTACTTGATCCGCTTAACTCGGCACCAAACGCACTGTCGGCGGCATCAAA
>JBEIPH010000089.1:0-5233 GCA_040377115.1 Micavibrio sp.
GCCGGCGGCGTCAGGCCCATATATTTATATCCCGCATCCGAAATCACACGGCCACGGGGGGTGCGGATGATCAAACCACATTGCAGCAGATATGGTTCCACAACTTCTTCTAAAACATCGCGCTGTTCGGAAAGCCCAGCAGCGATGGTTTCAACCCCGACAGGCCCACCGGCGTAACGTTCGGCAATGCAGGACATATAACGACGGTCCATGCTGTCCAGGCCCTGCGCGTCTACTTCCAGCTTTAGCAGGGCTTTGTCGGCAATTTTTGCATCCACCACCTTGACCTTATCCACCAGCGCAAAATCGCGCACGCGGCGTGTCAGGCGGCCTGCGATACGCGGGGTGCCGCGTGAACGACGGGCAATTTCAAAGGCGCCTTCGGGCGTGATTTCCATGCCCTGAATACGCGAGGCACGCGACACAATATGGGCCAGTTCATCAGGCTCGTAAAATTCAAGACGCAGCGGAATACCAAAACGTTCACGCAACGGACGCGTGATTAAGCCTGATCTGGTGGTTGCAGCAACCAACGTAAAGGGCGGCAAGTCGATACGCACGGAGCGCGCAGAAGGCCCCTCGCCGATGATCAGATCCAGCTGGCGGTCTTCCATCGCGGGGTAAAGGATTTCTTCAACCGCAGCATTCAGACGATGGATCTCGTCAATAAACAAGACATCATTTGGTTGCAGGTTGGTAAGGATCGCGGCCAGGTCACCCGCCTTGGAGATCACAGGGCCAGAGGTCGCGCGGAAACCAACGCCCATTTCCTTGGCAACAATTTGCGCCAAAGTTGTTTTGCCAAGGCCAGGCGGGCCAAACAGCAAGACATGGTCAAGCGCCTCGCCGCGCTCGCGTGCGGCCTGTACAAAGATCTTCAGATTTTCGCGCGCCTTTTTCTGGCCGATAAAATCATCAAGCGACAAGGGGCGAATTGATAATTCTTCGCTGTCCTGCGCAGGGATAAAATCGGGTGCAACTTCTCGTAGTGCCTGCTCTTCGGCGGTCATGCGCTCAACTCCTTCAGGCTTTCACGGATCAGCTCTGCCAGCGGTGTTTCCTCGCCACGCTCGCGCACGACATTGGCAACAGCACCAAAAGCTTCGGCGCGGCCATAGCCGAGATTAATCAGCGCAGATACGGCATCATTGCTGGCAGCGCGCGGCAAGTCGATCAACGCAACTTTACCACCTTTGCCTGTCGCCGCACCCGCCTTTTGCGTGGCGACAGCACCAAGCGCCATTTTGCCCGCTTTGTCTTTCAGCTCAGTGCAAATACGCACAGCAAGCTTATCGCCCACGCCATCGGCCTGTTTAATAGCGGCCTTGTCTTGGGAGGCAATCACAACAGGCAGCTGTTCTGGCGACACGGCCGAAAGGATCGACAGCGCAACTTTTGCACCCACACCCTGCACCGTGCATAAAATCTGAAACCACTCTTTTTCGGCAGCATCGGCAAAACCATATAACGTAAACTGGTCTTCGCGCACGATCGTTTCAATCAACAGGCTGACCGCCGTGCCGCGCGCAGAACCAATGCGCGACAGCGTGCGGCCCGAGGCATGCACCAGATACCCAACACCGTTCACATCAACGATAACCGTTTGCGTGGCAACACTGTCGATAACGCCCGTGAGTTTTGCGATCATCTAACCCCTCCCGACATGATGCCACCGACCAGCACGCGGGTGGCGTGGTGGTGCGCATGACAAATAGCAACCGCCAGCGCATCGGCAGCATCGCTTGACGCCTCCACCCCTGGCAATAAAATCTTGATCATCGCCTTGACCTGATCTTTGTCGGCGTGGCCAGCGCCAACAACCGATTTTTTGATAAGGTTGGCGGGATATTCAAACACCGGTAAACCCGCCTTGGCAGGTGCCAGCATGGCAGCGCCCCGTGCCTGCCCCAGTTTAAGGGCGGCGGCTGGGTTATTATTCATGAAGGTTTCTTCGACAGCTGCCGATGTCGGCTTGAAGCGGATAATTTCGACACTGATGGCGTCAAAAATATGGCACAGCCTTTCTGCCAGCGTGGCTTTGGCATCCGTCTTTACAACGCCGTGGGCCAGATGGGTCAGCCGGTTGCCGTTTACATCAATCACGCCCCATCCGGCACGCTGCAATCCTGGATCAATGCCAAGAATACGCATCATGCAATCCCCCGCAGCGCTTTGCTGACACGGGCAGACAAAACATCATAACGCTGACGCGTCACAGGGAAGCTGAGCACATAGTCGCGCGTGCTGGCGAAGTCTTTTTTCTTTTCAACACCGGTAGGCACAACGCTGTTGGCGGAAAATTGGTCACGCGTCAGATCAACCTCTCGCCCGCCAATCATGTTAAAATAATGGCTGACAGGTTGATCTTGCCCAGCCTGCGGCACGCCGGCCCAAACAATCTCCCCGCCCAAATAGTCCTGCACAATGCAGGCTGTCACAGCGCACTGCCCATAGGCGGGATTGGCAGGCGACCAGTTGGCTGCATCAGCGGATGTATCTGCCGCCCATGCAGCGGCAAAAGCACGCTTAAGATCAGGCAGTGTGACTTTTGTGGTCATGCCAGCAACCTTTCCATGACGCCTTCATCGACTTCGAAATTGGCGAATACCTTTTGTACATCGTCGCTGTCTTCCAGCGCTTCGATCAGGTCAAAAAGGCTTTGGGCTGTTTCCTGATCAACCTTGGTTGTTGTTACCGGCTTCCAGATGATGCCTGCACCTTCTTGGGGTGGGCCAAATTTCTTTTCAAGCTTGTCTTTAACGGCCGCAAAATCTTCGGGTGCGGTGGCAATTTCGTGGGCATCTGACAGGCTTTCAACGTTATCGGCCCCCGCCTCAACCGCTGCTTCAAACATTGCCTCGGCTGTGCCGGTGGCGGCTGGATAAACAATCTGCCCGATACGGGCAAACAGGAAGCTGACCGAATTGCTTTCACCCAGTGCGCCGCCGTTCTTGGTGAAGGCCCCGCGCACTTCGGCTGCTGTACGGTTTCGGTTGTCTGTCAGCGCCTCGATAATCACGGCAACACCGCCCGGGCCATAGCCCTCGTAGCGAACTTCATCGTAATTCGACAGATCACCTTTGTTTGCATCGGCGGCATCAATCGCGCTTTTGATACGGCTGTTGGGCATGTTGGCTTCGCGTGCCGCAATAATCGCGTTACGTAAACGTGGGTTTGCATCCGGATCGGGCTGGCCCATGCGTGCCGCTACGGTGATTTCGCGCGCGAGTTTGTTGAACACCTTTGCGCGCTTTTTATCCTGCGCACCCTTGCGGTGCATGATGTTTTTAAACTGGGAATGACCGGCCATTATCTTCGCTCAACTATTTTTCAGAACTTGGCAGTTCTGGTTTTGTTTTACTTCATACCTTTTTAACACAAGCCCGTCATAATGGAACAGATGGATTTATCTTGATATGAAACTATTTTTGCATGACGATTAGCACACAAAGAGATGCAAGGAACTTTAAGTATTAATGCCCTATCAGTTTAAAAATATCACCGTATTAGTCATCGAAAGCTCAAAGGCCATGTTTGATCTCACCAAGTCTGTTTTGCAGACTTTCGGGGTCAATCAAATTTATTCGGCTTACGGATTTGAAGAAGGCTTTCAGGCGATGTGCCGGGTTAATCCAGACCTTATCATCATCGACTGGCTGGAAGAACCCAAAAACGGTCTTGAACTGACCAAGCGTATTCGTCAGGACGAAAAATCCCCTAACCCGTTTGTCCCTATTGTATTGATGACAGGGTATAGCCAGAAACGCCGCGTGATTGCCGCGCGTGACGCAGGCATCACCGAGTTTCTTGTGAAACCCTTTACGGCCAATGCGTTGTATCAAAGAATTGAACAGCTAATTGAATCTCCGCGCAACTTTGTACGCAGTGAGAACTATTTTGGCCCGGATCGTCGCCGTAAAAAAGATTCTGCTTATCAAGGCCCTGACAGACGTTCTGAAACCAGCATCACAAGAACACCCATGCTTCCCTCTGAAAGAGCGAAGGAATTCTACTCCCCCGATACCCCAAACAAAACGTAAAGAAGTTACCTGAGGTTTATTTTCTAAATGGCTGATACTCAAATAGAACCGCAAAAAAAGTTTCGTCGTGCGGAAATGATAACGCCACCAAACAAGCTTAAAGAAGCTGTTGGTTCTGGCGGGCTCGATCAGCGCGTTGTTAACAAGGCGCAAGAACTCCTCAAGAACAACAAAGTTGATTTTCAGCCACAGGCCACCCTGCTGCTGGGCGAACTTAGGACAGCCCTGCTCGCCTCAAAGGGTGGGACGATTACTGGCGAGGCCGCTATTGAGGCCATCATCTATCCCGCCATGCAGCTAAAGGCGCAGGCTGGTATGTTCCAATACCCACTGGTGTCCGAGATCAGTAATATTCTGGTAAACTTTTTAGAGACGGTTGAAAACGTCGACAAACATGTTCTCGAAATCAGTGACGCCCATCGTCAGGCTATCAGCGCCATTGTTTCTGGCGGCATCAAGGGTGATGGCGGCAATGTTGGCAAAGAATTGCGCGAGGCACTCATGGATGCCTGCAACCGCTTTTATAAAACCCGTAAAAAGTAATTAGGGCGTTGTGACCGCTGCAAAAGCAGCTTCACGCTTTGCCAGGGCATCGGGCAGCATCATGGCTGGACCTTCAAAGGCGACGACTTCCATTTTGCTATTCTTGCCCACCAACAAAAGGGCTGCGGCATAGTCTCTTTCGGATACCACGCCTGTCTTGTCATGGCCCATGCAGGCAATTTCAACCTTCATAACCGGACCAGAAAGGCCTTTGACGGCTGGTGACACCTGATGCCCGAAATCAGCCGTGCAGCGCGCGGCTTCGCTACTGATATAAGAAGCCGCGATGTCTTCAAATTTTTCAGCCTGTGGCCAAGCAATCTCCTTGAAGCGACGCGCAATTTCACCCTTTGGTTCTTCTTGAACAACCTTGGGGCTTTCCTCGTAAACGCTTTTATCAATGATCTTTGTTGTGGTGGATCCTGTTTCAATATGCAGGGGTTCTGGCATTTCGCCATCTGCGACTATCTTAAGGCAGCTATCCAAAGCAGAAAATGCATCCCGAGCGCGGTCCATCCTAAATGAAGCGATGGTCTTGCCCGACAATCCAATATCAAGCAACGCCCCTGGCTGAAGCATCGCGTTACGCAACGCCCCATCTACACCCACTTGGATAACAATCACGCGTGCGTTGACCGGCATGGTCTTGA
>JBEIPH010000147.1:0-4246 GCA_040377115.1 Micavibrio sp.
CCTTTTTTCACGCACCACAGCAAAAACGGATCAATGTGATGGTCAAGAAAACGGTCTGGCTCAAGCGGCCAGGTTTCCTTGACGTCATCAACTCCCTTTTTAAGGAGGCTTACCGGTCTGCCGGCTTCCATAGGTCCGATCCTGTCAGGAATTGCGAAGGGCCTGTGATGCGCAGGGCACGATCGCCCACACGCATAAGGTTCGCGGTGCCAGTGACACCACGATCTTCATGTAGCGCGAAGGGGGCAGAAATCATCCCCTGCGCCAACAAAAGACGATAGCGCACCATGCCATTATAATCGGAGGTCAACTGATTGAGGTTGGTCTCGAATGTTTCTTCGCCTTGCTCGTATCCAGCGGTCCAGCCCTGCTTGACCCAGGTATTCCACTCGGCCTGCTCTTTGTCATCTTTGGGCCACAACACGCGCGGTGGCGGCGTGATTTCGCTTTCATAGGCTGGCATCAGATAATTGCGCCAGTCACGTGGTGCGGTGACAATTTTTGCCTGCTTGTTGATGTCAAGCACGGCATCGGCCACGGCGGCTTCGCTGCCATCGCCGTTGACGAAAATATTTTCAAGCGATTCACGCACGATCGGCGGTTCAATCAGCAAGCCCGAAGGCGCTTTGACCAGCAGGGCGCGGAAATTGAAAACCTGATCCATCACGCCTTCATACCCGTTCAGGCGTTCGGCCAATTGATAGTTGCGCTTGGCAAGGCCACCACGCGCACCGTACGACAGCGCGGCTTCTTTTTGCGCATCGCGACGGATGTCGAGGTTAAGCAACTCTTCCTCGATTTCAGCGTCGGTCACGTTATAGGTTGTGCCATGCGTTTTGTGCACATCCTGCAGCGTGTCCATTTCAGGTGGCGTTTCAATATCAGTAACGGTTTCTTTCTCATCCACCACGGTCGAACGGGCAAAGTTGACCACATCGCCATCGCGCTTGGCTTTATCGGCCAGCTTGTTGGCTTTGTACTGTGGGCTGTCAGGATTTTTCAGCAGCGCATTCATCTGCGCGGCACTGACTTCTTCTTCGGTTGGCTCGGGTGGGCCAAAAATTTGTGGCTGATAGCCGGGCGGATAATAAAAACCGGGCTGCGGATAAAATCCGGGGGCTGGCTGTGGCTGTCCAATTTGCGGCGTCTGGCTGTTGCCAGGCATAATCTGTCCCTGCGGCTGCGTCGCGGGTGTTGGTGATCCAGCCCCAAGTGTCTGGGCAATCTGGTTGGCGTTATCGTCTGGATTGTTTGACGTCTGCGCATAGGCCGTGGTTGCCAGCAACAAGGCCAGCGCGGTCAGCGCGGGAATAACGGTGTTAGCCACCTGATGTTGGCGCATAATTCAATTCTACCAGTTTCTGATCGGTATCAACGGCGATATCCGCGCGGCTGCCAGCCTGAAGGCCGATGTCGCGCAGAACTTCAACAACAGATTTTTGCTTGGCGGTGACATTCACAACCACGGGTGCTGCCGGCATATCGCCATTCACGCGGAAAGTATAACCAGCACGCTCGGACAAACGACGGGCCAGCGGTTCAATCGGGCCAACCCATTCAACCGACACCACACGGCGCAGTTCTTTGGGGGCAACCGGTGCTGTTTGAAAAGCAACCGCAGGCGTGCGCGCTTGTTCAACCGATGCCAGTGTTTGCAACGCGGCAGACGCTTTATCAACGGCCGATGCCAGACGCAGGCCGACGGGGTCGGGTTCTGCTACCAGCTGTTGATCAACCTTGTGTGCGGGCTGCCACGGCGCGCAAGCGGACAAACTGACCAAAGCAAGGGTAACTGACGCCAGCAGCACTACCTTGCCCGCCACCAATACCTTGCTGTGGAAAAAACCGGTTTTCATGAAATCTTTTGCCTCTCCCTGTCGCCTTAAATCAGCGATGCTTTTGATCTTAGGGGGTTTATACCGCGTGGGTCAAGCATCTAGGGGCCTGTTGATCATGCCATCACAGCAAGATCGTCGTCACCTATCTCTGTAAACTAACCAGGTCGTCTGATGGATTGCGCGCGGGCATAGGCCATCACCAGATCGTTTGGCTCGCGCACCAGACGGTATTTCTGCATCGCCTTGACCACTTTTTCGCGGTACTTGTGGCCAAATTTCGGCGTCGCCGAGTGATACCAGGCAATGCCCTGGTAGAGGCTGCCAGTGTCATTGATCTTGCGTCTTAAAATCCACGCACCCACGCCAATATTAATGCAGGCATCGTCACGCACCATGCGCTTGGCGGTGTCTTTGCTAACCCCCCAGTGCTTGGCAAGCTCGGGCATCCAGATGGTGTTGATCTGCATCGGGCCCAGATCATAGGTATCGTTGGTGTTTTTAACCGCCTGCCCCACACGCCCGCCTTCGACATGCAAAATCCCCAGCAATACCGATGGCGGTACGCTGTAGGTTTGTGCAGCAGCAAAGATACAAACGGCAAGGGCCTGTGCTGTGATCATGGCGCGGCCTTTTCAGGTGCAGCTTCTGCTGGTTCTCCTTCAGCTGCAGGCGCTTCTTCTGGCGGGTCTTGTGGTGCATCGCCAGCGGCAGCGCCCGTTTCAGGCAGTTCGGGCGGCATCAGGTCAGCCATAAACAACATCGGATTTTTCGGACGACCCACCACGGCTGTGATCTGCGCGTCTTGCGGACGGCGATAGAGCGTAAAAGGTGGGCCTTGCATTTTATGGGTGGCAACCAGCTTGGTGTTATTGGCCACCATTTCAAGCGCACCTTCTTTGATTTTATCTGCACCAAGGGCAGCCGTGTCGCCATCCATAAAGGCTTCCCATGCAGCTTGTGGATTATCAACTGACAACAAAGCAGCACCGCCATCGCGGTTGGCAGGCACATTGCCAAAAGGCAGCAAACGCAGCTGGATACGGCCTGCATCAATGGCCGGTTTCATATCGCGGAAAAAGGCCTGGCAGTGATCACAGCCGACATTCATAAACATATAGGCATAAGGCGCGCCTTCGCGGCCAACGCCAACCCAGTCGGCTTTTTCAACTTCGCCATAGACGCGCTCGGCTTTTGATACGCCGTTTTTATCGGCACCGGGGGCGGCAGATTGATCACCCCCCAGACGGGCGCGATAGGCTTGCAATTGCTTGCCGGTCAAATTTGATCCATCGCGGTCAACCAGAATGCCCATGACCATCGAACCTTCGGGTGTCACGTAAACGGTTTTGATCTGCTGGTCTTTTGTCACCAGCACAAAACCTTCAACACCGCCTTCTTTGCCAAGATAGTCAATCAGACCACCTTCTTTTTCAAAGTCAGCGAGGGCTGGATGGACCTTTGCATAGCCACTTGGCGCATAGGTGCCGGTTGGCGCGGTTTTATTTTCAGCAAAGGTGCTGGGCGGGGAGGCGGGTGGCGGCATTTCCTGTGCCAGCGCAGGTGCAGCGGCTGACAAGACCAAAGCAATGACAAAAAGACGCATCAAAACCAAGAAACCATCCCCCAAAATTGTCATCCCCAGACAAAGGCAGCCTGACGTTGTTTTCAAGCCTGCGAGTGGCAGCATATCGCCAAATGCAGACGGGCGCAAAGATAACCCTCGCCCACGGCATCTTTTCATTTTAACACAGGCCCGCCCAAGGCAACCCGTCCTGTTTAAAATATTTATATTTATCAGTGACTTAAAAAACAACTTCACCCTTGACCCCTTATGGCAAGGGCGTTAGAGTCCGTTTATATTTCAAAGCAAGCCGATGTTTAATCTCTTCACGGAGTATTCACGCGATGCCAACACACGCCGCTGCTTCTTCCTCTCGCAAGGCTATTTTCCGCGCCACCGCTGCTGTGCTGCTCGGCGGTCTTGCCCTTAACGGTTGCGACCGCGCAGAACAAGCGCCAGCGCCAAAACCAACCACCAGCGCCGCAGCCCCCAGCACGACAGCACAAAATCCTGCCGCCAATGCTGCTGCCAGCCGTTATCTGACCCGCCTGAGCGATATCGAAGAACGCCAAGCCCATCTGTCAGAAACCACGGACGAGGAGTCTGCTGGTCATCGCCTGAATGAATTGAAAAAGCTTTTTGCAACCGATGCCGTGCTTGACACCAGCCTGACGCCACGCGATCTGGCCCGTCTGCATGCGCGTTTTAACGCGCTGGCTTCCGAAGATGGCATTCGTTTTCGTTTCGAAGCCACACAGGTTGGCGCACGCCGTGATTGCCTGACCATCCACCCCGAGCGCAAAAACCGCTATGCCCGTGCACAATCGGTTGAAACCTGCATGATCCG
>JBEIPH010000210.1:0-3261 GCA_040377115.1 Micavibrio sp.
AAGTGGTTGATACAACAGGTGCTGGCGATATGTATGCCGCGGGCTTCCTTTATGGGCTGACCCAAGGTCATGATCTGGCGGAATGCGGACGTATGGCATCTGTTGCAGCGGCCGAGGTACTTGGCCATGTTGGCGCGCGTCCACAGGGCAATCTGGCGAAAATCCTGCTCGAGAAAAAAGTGGGATGATCCCTTTGCTGCGCGTTTTTCTATTTGCCGCGCTGTTGTTATTTTCTGGTGTCGGCGAGGTGCGGGCAGAAAAAACCCATGCGATCAGCATGCATGGTGCGCCAAAATACGCAGCGGATTTTGCCCATCTTGACTACGTCAATCCCGATGCGCCCAAGGGCGGCACGCTGAGGTTGGCCAAAACAGGCAGCTTTAATAACCTCAATAACCACATTATAACCGGTAACAATGCCGAAGGTCTGGAGCACGTCAACGACCGCCTGATGCAGCGTATCTGGGATGAACCTTTCACCATGTACGGGTTGGTTGCACAGAGCCTTGATGTGTCGGATGACCGTTCAACAGTTACATTTTATCTGAATAAAAAAGCCCGTTTTCATGATGGCGTCCCCATGACGGCGGCAGATATCAAATTCAGCTATGAAGCGCTGCGTGAACATGGGCACCCTGTCAGGCGCCGTGTTTACGGCCTGATTGATGAAGTGAAAATTATCGATGATCACACCATTCGTTTTCATTTTGGCGAGGGTTATGACCGTGAGTCTGTGATGATACTGGCCATGCTGCCTGTGTTGCCCAAGCATTACTGGGAAAAACAGGATGTCAGCAAAACAACGCTGACGCCGCCCCTTGGCAGTGGGCCTTATAAAATTGAAAGTGTGGAGCCAGGTCGCAAGATTGTTTATACCCGCGTGAAAGACTGGTGGGCAAAAGACCTGCCAATCAATGTAGGGCTTCATAATTTTGACACCGTTACCTATACCTATTTCCGCGATGATGATATTGCGTTACAGGCATTTGAGGCCGAGACCTATGACTTACGGCGCGAACAGGATATTGCCAAATGGATGACGATTGGCGACAGCGCACCGTTTAAAGAAGGCCGCTTGATCAAGGAAGAAATCGCCCATCAGCGCCCCGAGTGGCTGAAAGCATTTATTTTCAACACACGTCGCCAGACACTGAGTGATGCCCGCGTACGCGAAGCGTTGGGTTTGATGTTTAATGCTGATTGGGTGAATAAAACTTTTTTCTTTGGCAACCTGAAGCGCCTTAACAGTGCTTTTTCAAACTCCGAGCTTGCCGCGCAAGGTGAACCATCAAGCGAAGAAGTAGCGCTGCTTGAACCCTATCGCGCTAATTTACCGCCCGCAGTCTTCGGGCAGGCATGGCAGCCCCCAACATCTGACCAGCGCACGCGCCAACGCGAGGCGCTGAAATTGCTTGCGGCAGCCGGATGGCAGCTCGATAAAAACCAGCGCATGGTCGATGCGCAAGGGCAGGGGATGCAGTTTGAAATTCTGCTGGGCGATCCATCAGAAGAAAAAGTCGCCCTTGAATTCAGCCGTGCCCTCAAAAGAATAGGCATCCAAGCCAAGGTGCGCACCGTGGACAGCGCGCAGTTTACCGGACGGCTTGAAGATTTCGACTATGACATTGTGTTGTTCCGCTGGATTAACTCGCTTTCACCAGGTAATGAACAGGTCAATTACTGGGGAAGTAAGGCTGCGGCCAGCAACGGGTCGCGCAACTATGCGGGGGTTAGCCATCCGGCTGTTGATATGCTGGCGGATTCAATTGCCCGCAGTGAAAAGCGCGAAGAACTGGTCAGCCGCTGTCGTGCGCTTGATCGGGTGTTGATGCATGGCCACTATATGATCCCGCTGTTTTACACCGGCCGTGATCTGGTTATGCATGCCACTGATATCCGCAGGCCAGAGGTAACGCCCACCTATGGGATTGTTCTGGAAAGCCTGTGGCGCCATCCTTAACGCTGCTTTTTTTGCGGCGCGAAATCAGCTATCCTAATTTCAGGGATATGCTTTTGCACTGGGGAGTTTTCTTTCGTCATGTCATCGTCTGTTTTTAAATCGTCTGTTCTGGCTGTGGCTTGCGCCGCATCGCTTGGTTTGGCTGCCTGTGCATGGCAACCACCAGTAACCAACGAGGCCTATTGGCAGCGCGTTGAAGAAAACTCTGCACTGTGGATGACAGGCCCGAAGGCGCAGCAGGAACTTGAGCAAAACATCGCCACCTGTGTGCGCGAAATTGACGAGCTGGTAGAGCTTGATGCTTTGCGCGAAACAACGCCGCCGGATACACACAGCGAATATCTGCGCTCACTTGATGATTCAGGTGATCTTGATTACTACGACACGCCCACACGCCTTGGCAAACACATGGTGTCGCATACTGATTTCCATGATTTCGAAAGCTGCATGCGCAGCAAGGGTTGGGAGCGTGTGAAATACGTGCGCTATCAAACCGCACTGAAAGCCAAAAACACCTATCGCGATACGCGTGATATTCGCAAATACGGTGTATCTGGTGATGCTGTCAAAGCCCAGCAAGCGCAACAGCGCGAGCAAATGAAGGCTGATTACAGCGTAAACAACTAAACTGGATTGTTAGCGGCCCATCCGCACGGTCATGACCATCTGAATGGATGCTGTCGGTGCTTCGGGCAATTCCGGGGCAAAGCCGCGCATGAAGTGGCTGACAGCACGGCGGTAGGTGCAAACCTCATCCAAAGCCATTCTGAATTCGGCTTTTTTAGCGCGCTGCTCGCTGCTCAGTAAATCATGACGCGCTTGCGCTTCAAGGGTGCCTTGGCACCATTCAACTTGCGAAACAATTGACTTCCATGTGCCGCCCGCTGGGTCACTGCACAGCAAAACCGTGCAGGGTGACTGGTTGGGGTTAGAACGGATATTGGCAGGCATGCTGAGGGTGCGTTTTTTTGACAGCTCTTCCATCTCGCGGTTGATCCACACGGTATGGCTGCCTTTGCCTGTACCGCCAGGCATAGGTTCATAACCGTTTTCACGCAAAAACTGTTCGCGTTGGTGAGGGCTGAGGCCGCAGCGTGCGCGTGAGCTCATGTCGAAGGTGTCCGTCTTTTGTTGTTACCTTAAAATAGTAACAAGACGGTCGGTATTATCGCAACTTATTTGGTAATATAGGCCAGAAAAAGAAATAAAATTGCGCCACCTTGAAATAAAACTCTAAGCTGCATCATTTTATTGCTGCGCAGGTTCTGTTCTTTGCCACCCTTGGTCATCGCAACCATGCC
>JBEIPH010000041.1:0-6915 GCA_040377115.1 Micavibrio sp.
CAAGACCGCAACCTGCCGCTTTATGCTGACCGCATCACGCGTCTGGGGATTGAAAAACTGTGGTGGTATATGTTCCACGAAAAAATCAATCCGGAATACTCAGGCCCCGGCCGTCCCTTCTGGCATGAAATCGTGCCACCATCGCCGCTGTCCATCGGCTCGCTCAAGATCACGCCATTTATGCAGGACCACGGCCATATGCATTCCCTTGGCCTGCGCGTGGGCAACTTTGGTTATTCCACCGACGTCAACAACTTCCCCGCCGCCAGCGAGCAGCATTTGTATGGTCTTGATGTTTGGATGGTGGATTGCAACTGTGTCGAAAACATCGACAAATCACACGGCTATCTCGAGCAGTGCCTGCGCTGGGTTGAAAAATACAAACCCAAGAAAACCTATCTGACCCATCTTGATTACACCGTCGATTACGACCGCGTTTCAGCCATGCTGCCCCCGCATGTCGAGCTGGCCTATGATGACCTGGTGATCACGCTTTAATCCGGCACAAACTTTCACAAAAATCCGCAAGTAACTGATATTGTTATATATGATTGACTAAATAGGCCTTGACTAATTGTCATAATTAGTATATTTTAAATCATCCTTAACAAACAGTTAACGTGTGCCCATGTCTCATATTTCATCCAGCATGCCCGACGAAGCCTCAAACCTCACGGCAAACGACAATCTTGGCGTCAGCCCGCTGGCAGCCTTTAATGAAGCGTCTGCACGGCCTTTTCTCGACGCGCAGCTTTCAGCGCTTGATGACGAAACCGTCAGCACAATAAAAAACGCTTTCGTTGAAAAACTCAGCAGCCTTATTGACGCAACCGTATCCGACGACCTCCGCACAGCGGCGCATGACTATGCCTATGCACTGTCGCTTAATCGCGGCAAAGTTTCTGCCGCTGATCTGGCAGACCTGTTGCAGGCTGGTGCCAATGACCTGATCTCTGCAAAAGATGCCCTTTTACAAAAATTCCAAGAGCTTGATGCCGAAATTGAACAGTATCAAAAGCGCGCAGAGCGCATGACCACCGATACCAAAAAAAGCATTTTCAACATTTCTAAAATCCGCTTTTTCAATTTCTCAAAGAAACCTGCCGCACCCGCCACAGATTCACCCGATGCCCTGCCATGGGATGAAAACGGGCGTATCTATATGCGTCTGGAAGATAACAGCAACTCGCCCGTGCGCGCACTGATCGAAGAAAAACTGACCGAGCGCGGCTTTACAATTACCGATTATACAGCCGGCCGCGCCCTTGATAGCCGCAAGAACGAATGGAAGATCGGCAAGATCCTTAAAGACGAACCCGCCTTGTTGCAAGCCTATAGCGACGATCCCTCACGCCGCAACCAGCGCCTGATGGTGGTGCTGACCCGCAATGTCAAAGACCTTGCCCGTGCCTCGTTTAACCGTGGCTGGCAAAGTTGCCGGACAGCGGCAGGCAGTGCCGCAAGCCGAGGTGTGGCCGAGGCACGTGCCGGTGTTATCATGGCTTATTTGGTCAGCGAAAAAGACCCCGAGATTCACAATCCTTACAGCCGCATCAGCCTGAAGCCTTACGACAGGGTTGTTGAAAACGACAAAAAGCCTGAATGGGAACTTGGCACCAGTAAATTTTCTACCATTTACGCCGCTTTCAATCCCATCGGCCTGCATCACCCCGGGTTTGCCGCTGCCGTCAACGATTTTGCCGAAAACACATTTAACGACGGCAAGGTTGGGCGGTTCAAGCTGCGCGCCGACTGTGAAGCCTATCGCGAGCTCAAAGAGCGCACCCGCCTGCCAGAAGACGCCGAGACAGCGCTTGCCCAACTGGGCGCCACAATCAAGAAAAACGCGGATGGCCAGATAAAGGTCATCGGCAAGCTCGACATGAAGGGCTTTGGTCTTTGCAAGCTGCCTGCGTTCTTTGGCAATCTTGACCTGTCTGAATGTGATCTTGATCTATCACGCAACCGTCTGCTGACCCTGGAAGGCCTGCCACAGGGCACCATCAAGTCACTGAACGTATCCAGCAACCTGCTGGTCTGCTTTGCGGGCGCCTGTGACACCGTAACGGGCGAGTTCAACTATCGTGATAACCACTGGTTGATGACGGCCTATGGTGCGCCCAAGGCTGCGACTTACAAGTACGGCAACAGCAGTGATGATTGGGAAGCCAACGGCAAAAGCAAAGACTGCGTCTGCCCGACACAAAAGCCCGAAGCATTCCCCGGCTTTAAAAGAAAGAGCTAATCACGGCTTGGCCCAGAACAGCACCGCCGTATAAAAAAAAACACCCTAAAAAAAGCGAAACGGAGAGAGCGATGTTCAAGCGCTCTCCCCGTTTCTTCAACCTCTTCTTTCAACAGGGAAGTATCGAAAGAAGAAATTCTGTTGGCTTAAAAGTGCGATTAGAGATCGAAATCGCCGCCTTTTTTGCCAAATTTTTGCTTGGTCACGCTGTCAGCTGCCAGTTTGTCACCAACCAGTTTGGTAACATCATTGGCAAAGCCGCCAAACGCTTGTGCTGCGTCTTGCAGGGTTTTGGCTTTTGAAATTGCGCCAAAACGTTCTGCTGTCAGGTCAAACACGCCGTGCTTGATGCTGGCGATGGTCGAACCGGAAGGCAGTTTGCCAACAGCGTCGTGCAGAACTTTTGTCACGCGCTCGGGTGAAACTTCCTGTGTCAGACCGCCAAGGTTGGCAGCGATGAAGTCAGTTGGGATCTGGTCAGCCAGATCTTTGATTTCTTGTGCCAGTTCTTCAACCGTACCGTGTTGTGCGGTTTGCAGAACAGGTGCAAGGATCAGGGGCAGGAAAGCGCCGAATTGACCCATTGGGCCTGGCAGCTTGCCAACAACTTCGCCGATCATGGCAGCCAGCTCATCCGGAGATGTCTGTTGCAGGGCTTGCTTGAGACCTTCAGCGATTTTCAGCGCTGTTTCGTCGTCTTTCAGCTTGGCAACCAGTTTGTCCATAACTTCTTGCGCTTTTTCGTGGTCGAAAGAGCGAACGGTCAGGCTGATGCCTTCGGCAACGTCCTGGCTGGTGATGGTGGCATAAATGTCGTTAACGATGCCGCTGATGTAATCCTGTGGGAATTCTTTGGCCGCTTTCTTGGCACCAGCTTCGCCGGCTGCACCGAGCGTACGTACGCCGCGGGTAGCGATATCGTTGAGGTCAATTTTCTCGACTGCTTTTTTGAAAGCTTCGCTCAGCATTCTGAAACCGTCCATGATCTGTGTCTCCGTTTATATTGTTGAGGTTATCGAAAGTACCTCGATACAATAAAGTTCCGGAAAAGAGAGTCAAGCGGTTTTCAGGCTTTCGGGAAAATATATAAATTCACAGCTATTCAAGAATATCAAGCAACTGGCCGGAAAGTTCGTTCTGCGTTTTGATAACGGCAGCATTGGCCTTGAAAAGTGTTTTGGTTACAAGAAGATCGGTGATTTCAGCATCAAGGTTAATATTGGGCACGGCCACAAAACCTTCGGCATTGGCCCCAATGGCCTGTGGGTCATAGGACAAAGAAAAAGGGTTTTCTATTTCCGTAATATTGCCGCGTACACCCGCACCTTGCCCATTGGCCAGAACCTGCGACGACAGATTCACCTGCAGCGGTTTATAGACCGTTGGCGCCCCCGCCGCAGCCTCGGGGCTGTCAGGGGCTGCACCTTTGCTCAGCAGATTGGCCACGTTGCTGGCGGTGGCATTCAATCTTTGCTTTTGGGCGGTCAGACCACTAAGCGCAATTGATAAAGCGTCGCTGATCATAAGCTGGTTTCCCTACAGATTTCCCCATCTATATTATGCCACAGACGCCCTTAAGAAAGAATTATACTTTTGGGCAAAGCCGCCGTATCATCGCGGCTAAGGCCTTTAATCATAAGGGAAAACATCATGCGTCCTGCCGTTTTGCTGCTAAGCTTTGTTTTGCTTGCCGCGTCCTTGCCAGCCATGGCTGAGGAGCGCACGATCAACCGTGATGTGTCATCCATCGACACCGAATGGCGCAACCACCTTAACCAGCGCCCACCTTATTTTGAATTCACACCGCTGACATCAAACCACGACCCCCACCACACCCATGATGTGCAGTGGGAAGCCAACGGTGCCGACAACCAAGACTGGGACCCCAAAAAATGGCCCAAAGGCTGGACAGCTGACAGCGCGATCGAGCGTTTTTACCGCGCAGGCATTTTTACCCGCCAGCACATCCGCAAGGGTGGCAAAGCCGGTGATTTGCTGGTGGTTGATGTGGGTGCCCCGTTTTACCGCCTTTCCCCGCTTGACCAGCGCCGCATGCTGAAACTGCTGGCCGATCGCGATGGCGCGCTTGATCAGCCAAGCAAGATGATTGAAATCAGGGATGCCGTCACCCGCAAAGTCGTGGGCACCTTCACGACCCGCGGCCTGCAAATGTATTGATGCGTTTTCTTACGGCACTTCTTTTCTTTTGCTTCTGCCTTGGTCTTGCCGCACCTGCCAGCGCGCAGGGCATGAAGCTCATCCGTGATGAAGAAATCGAACAGATCCTGCGTGATTTTTCACGCCCCGTGTTCGAGCAAGCGGGATTGTCGCCTTCTGCAGTACGTCTGGTACTGATCGAGGACAGTTCGCTCAACGCCTTTGTTGCGGGTGGGCAAAATATCTTTTTCCACACCGGCCTGATCCTGCAAACCAAAACACCGGCCGAACTTGTCGGCGTGATCGCACACGAAAGCGGCCACATTGCCTCTGGCCATCTGGCCCGCATGCAGGGCGAAGTTGATAACGCAAATTTACAGGCCCTGTTGGCCAACCTGCTGGGCTTTGCCGTGGCCATCGGGTCAGGTTCGGGCGAGGCTGGCGTTGCCATCAACAGTGCCGCACAAACACTGGCCCTGCGCGGGTTGCTGCGCCACAGCCGTATACAGGAAAGTGCTGCTGACCAATCGGGCGTGCGTTATTTGCAAGGTGCCAGTCTGCCGGTTGATGGCTTTTTGTCTTTTATGGAGGTGCTGTCGGGTCAGGAATTATTGCCCGAAAGCCAGCAAAGCGAATATGTGCGCACCCACCCCGTCAGTCAGGACCGTGTTGATTTCCTGCGCAACGTGATTGAACAGCAAAGCAACACGGGCAAAACACCCGCCAGCTGGAACGACAAACTGGCTGTCATGCAAGCCAAGCTGACCGGATTTATTTACCCCGACCGCGCCTTGCTGAAGAAGGGTGATAGCTTTGCCGAGCGCTATGGCCGCGCGATTGCCCACTATCGCAAGGGGAATGTTGCGCTGGCGCTTAAGGACATTGAAACACTGATTGTTGAGCAGCCTGAAAATCCATGGCTGCACGAACTGAAAGGCCAAGTGCTTTTTGAAAACGGGCGCGTTAATGAGGCACTGGCACCCTATGGCCGCGCGGTGGAGCTGGCACCACGGTCTGGCCTGATCGCTGGGGCTTATGGCCACGCGTTGCTTGAGGCCAAACCGGCCCGTGCTCAAGACGCCGTGCGTCAATTCGAACGCGCCCTGAGCATTGAGCCCAAGTTGTCGCGCAGCCACCATCTGCTGGCCATGGCCTATGGCAAGCTTGGCAAGGAGGGCATGTCGCGCCTGCATCTGGCCGAAGAAGACCTGCTGCAAGGCAAACTGAGCGACGCCCGTACCGAGGCCAATCTGGCCCTCAACGCCCTGCCCGCTGGCAGTGCCAGCCGCCTGCGGGCACTGGATATCCTTGAAAGTATTGAGCGCGCCGAGAAACGTAAAAAGAACCGCTGATTTACGGCAATCAACGCAGCACCCCCGTTGCTTTTAGGGTAAAACGCCATATTTTTATAGTTTCTGCAGTGGCTTGTTAACTATTGAGCCGCTATGCTTGACCTTAAGTTTTTGGGCCGTATTTGAGGTATGGCCCGTTTTTGACGTTATCAACGAAGGGGAAATTCCATGATCAACAAATCTTTGGCCGGCAAACTGTTTGCAGGCGTCGCTGTCGTCGCTGTTGCCGGTGCACTTTACGCGCTGTCACCTGTGCGTGTTGAAGGCACACAAGCTGTCGCACAAGAAGGCGCTGCGATGGACCGTGCCGCCATCGAAGGCATCATCAAAGACTACATCATGAACAACCCACAAGTGATCATGGACTCGGTTGACCAGTATCAACGCAAAGCCGTGAGCGAGCGCAGCCAAGAAGCCATCAAGGCCAATCAGGACGTTTTGTTTAAAAACGACGAAGCACCTTTCCTTGGCAACAAAGACGGCGACGTTGTGATGGTTGAATTCTTTGATTACAACTGTGGCTATTGCAAGCGCGTACTGCCTGATATTCAGGCACTGGTTGATGGCGACAAGGGCGTAAAGGTTGTCTTTAAAGACTTCCCGATCCTTGGCCCAACCTCTGAAACCGCTTCGCGCTATGCGATTGCTGCACAAAAGCAGGGCAAGTATTTTGAATTCCACCGCGCTGCGATGGAACACAAAGGCGGCCCGCTTGATGATGCAGCCCTTGATAAAATCGTGACAGACCTTGGCCTTGATCTTGAAAAAGTCAAAGCCGACGCACAAAGCGCCGAAGTCAGCGAACGCATCAAAAAGAACCGTGATCTCGCTGGCCAGCTTGGCATCAGCGGCACACCTGCTTTCGTTCTGGGTGAAAAACTGTTCCCCGGTGCGCTGCCCGCAGCCGAGCTCAAGCGTATTGTTGATGAACACCGCGCTGGCGCAAAAGCTGGTACAGCTGACGCTCCAGCCGAAGGCGAAGAAAAGAGCGAATAATTCGCGCCTTTAAGACTTCAAACAAAAAGCCCCGCCCGTTAAACGGCGGGGCTTTTTCTTGGTGACTTTTACCAATTGCTAACTTTTTCGTCGAAAAGATTAACCGCCTTAAACTGTTATAAATAAACAGCTTTTAAAGATGAACACTCGTTTGTCGCTTCAAAA
>JBEIPH010000056.1:0-6503 GCA_040377115.1 Micavibrio sp.
CTTCAAAACCTACTCCACTGCTAATGGAATTGGCGGGTGTAGCTCAGCTGGTTAGAGCGCATGCCTGTCACGCATGAGGCCGCGGGTTCAAGTCCCGTCACTCGCGCCATTTCCCTTATGTCTGGTGTGTGACATACACCAAAAATATCCTTCATTTTCAAACAATAAACCTCTTTCGTCCGGTTGTACGAGAGAGTAATGTTATTGCGTCATAACGACTCGCCTGCCGTGTGGCAGGGGGTTGCCCCAACGCGAGAGCTTACGCATGGCCCCAACAGAACTTCTGATCAACTATCTGCCCATCGTCGTCTTTCTGGCGATTGCCAGTGGCTTGGCGCTTGTGATGGTGCTGGCATCATTCATCGCTGCCAAACAAAAACCAGATACAGAAAAACTTTCACCTTACGAGTGCGGGTTTGAACCATTCGGCGATGCGCGTACAAAATTTGATGTGCGCTTTTATCTGGTATCGATCCTGTTCATCATCTTCGATCTTGAAATTGCTTTTCTGTTTCCTTGGGCGATCACGCTGGGCGACATCGGGCTTTACGGTTTTTGGTCGATGATGATTTTCCTTGGCGTACTGACCATTGGTTTCATTTACGAGTGGCGCAAAGGTGCGCTGGATTGGGAGTAGGGATCATATGCAACCGGACATGACATCTTCGCCGCTGCCAAAAGGCCATCATGCGCAAGAGCTGATCATCGGCGCTGCGACACAGCAGCTGCAGGAAAAAGGCTATGTGATTGCGCAATTCGACAAGCTGCTCGATTGGGCGCGCACAGGTTCGCTGTGGCCAATGACGTTTGGTTTGGCCTGCTGTGCGGTTGAGATGATCCATAGCTATATGAGCCGCTATGACCTTGACCGTTTTGGCGTTATCCCACGCCCCAGCCCTCGTCAGTCCGATGTGATGATTGTGGCAGGTACGTTGACCAACAAAATGGCGCCAGCCCTGCGCAAGGTATACGACCAGATGGCCGAGCCACGCTGGGTGATTTCCATGGGGTCATGTGCAAACGGTGGTGGGTATTACCACTATTCCTATTCTGTCGTGCGTGGATGTGACCGCATCGTGCCGGTTGATATTTATGTGCCTGGTTGCCCGCCAACGGCCGAGGCGCTTGTTTACGGTATCTTGCAGCTGCAAAAGAAAATCCAGCGCGAAGATACAAGGCTGGTGCGCTGATGTCAGTCGATAACCTTAATAACCTTGGTGATTACATCGAAGCGGCCATGACGCAGCACATTCTGCGCAAGGAAATGGCGCAGGACGAACTGGTTTTTGTTGTGCGTCGTGAAAGCCTGAAGCGCTTCATGACCTTTTTGCTCAATGACGCCAATTGCGATTTTAAACAGCTGATGGATATTTGCGCTGTTGATTACCCTGAGCGCGACCAGCGTTTTGAGGTGGTCTATAACCTGCTTAGCCTCAAGCATAACTTCCGTATTCGCGTCAAAGTATACGCAGACGAAACCACGCCGGTTGACAGCATGACGTCAATTTTCAGTGGTGCGAATTGGTTTGAGCGTGAAGTCTGGGACATGTACGGCATCTCTTTTAACGATCATCCTGATCTGCGCCGTATTCTGACCGACTATGGTTTTGAAGGCCATCCGCTGCGCAAAGACTTTCCGCTGACAGGTTTTGTCGAGGTGCGTTACGACCAAACCGAAAAGCGCGTTGTTTATGAACCTGTGAAGCTGATGCAGGAATACCGCAATTTTGATTTCACCAGCCCGTGGGAGGGCATGACCGGCATTCAACTGCCCGGTGACGAGAAAGCCGTTAAACCCAAATTCGGCGCCGATCTGGCGGAGAAGAAGGCACAATGAGCGATAACAACACAACAGCAAAAAAAGCGCCGGGCGATGTGCAGCCCTATACCGTCAACCTTGGCCCGCAACACCCAGCGGCCCACGGTGTGCTTCGTCTGATCCTTGACATGGAAGGCGAGATTGTCACCCGTGCAGATCCGCATATCGGGTTGCTGCACCGTGGTACGGAAAAACTGATCGAACATAAAACCTATATGCAGGCCGTGCCTTATTTTGACCGCCTTGATTACGTGGCGCCGATGAATCAGGAACATGCCTTTGCACTGGCGGTTGAAAAACTGCTGCGCATCAAAGCGCCACCCCGCGCACAATACATCCGCGTGCTGTTTGCCGAACTGGGCCGTGTGATCAACCATATCCTTAACCTCACCACCTATGCGCTTGACGTTGGTGCGCTGACACCTGCGCTCTGGGGCTTTGAGGAGCGTGAAAAGGGTATGGAGTTTTACGAGCGTGTGTGCGGCGCGCGTCTGCACGCTAATTATTTCCGCCCCGGTGGTGTCCATCAGGACATGCCCGCGGGTCTGGCAGAGGATATGTATCGCTTTGCCGATACTGTCCTTGAATTTATCAACGACATGGAAAGCCTGCTGTCGGATAACCGCATTTTTAAACAACGCACAGTTGATATTGGCGTGGTGTCAAAACGCGAGGCGCTGGATTGGGGCTTTACGGGCCCGATGTTGCGCGCGTCAGGCGTGCCGTGGGATCTGCGTAAATCGCAGCCCTATGAATGTTATGCCGATCTGGATTTTGATATTCCGACAGGCACGACGGGTGATTGCTATGCCCGTTATCTGGTGCGCGTAGAGGAAATGCGCCAGTCCTGCAAACTGATGAAACAGGCGATTGAAAAAATGCCGGGTGGCCCCGTGATGGTCGATGACCACAAGGTCACACCACCCAGTCGCGCGCAGATGAAAAACTCGATGGAAGCCTTGATCCACCACTTCAAGCTTTATACCGAGGGTTATCACGTGCCAGCGGGTGAGACCTATACAGCGGTCGAGGCACCCAAGGGTGAATTTGGTGTTTATCTCGTTTCAGATGGCACCAACAAGCCATACCGTTGCCACATCCGCGCCCCCGGTTTTGCGCATTTGCAGGGGATGGATTTCATGTCAAAGGGCCACATGCTGGCCGACGCGGTGTCGATTATCGGCTCGCTTGATATTGTTTTCGGGGAGATTGACCGATGAGTGCAGGTGCTGTCCACAGCCATTTCGAACAACCAGAAAGCTTCGCTTTTTCAGCCGACAACCTGAAGAAGATCGAGGCGATTATTGCCAAATATCCAGCGGGCCGTCAGGCATCGGCTGTTATGCCGTTGCTGGATATCGCGCAGCGCCAGCACGACAACTGGATCCCCGAAGCGGCGATGAACGAAATCGCCCGTATTTTGGATATGCCCAAGATCAAGGTTTACGAGGTCGCCACGTTTTACACGATGTATAACCTGGCACCGCGCGGCAAACACCACCTGCAATTCTGCACGACCACGCCATGCTGGCTGCGCGGATCAGCCGAGGTGGTTGGGGCATGCGAAAAGCATCTGGGCATCAAGCTCGGCGAAACCACACCCGATGGCCAGTTTACCATTACCGATGTTGAATGCCTTGGTGCCTGCGTGAACGCCCCTGTGGTGCAGCGTAATGGCGATGAATTTTATGAAGACCTGACGCCTGAAAACGTTATTCAGGTGATTGAAGGTCTGCGTGCGGGTAAACCACCCAAGGCCGGATCGCAAACAGGCCGCCATACGTCAACGGGTGCGGCGGGTGCAACATCGCTGTTCGATCAGGCTGAAAAAGCCGGCGTCAAGAAAGCGGGGAAATAATCGTCATGCTTCAGGACAAAGACCGCATCTTTACCAATATCTATGGCTGGCACGGGGCAGATATCAAATCTGCCCAGACACGCGGGTCATGGGACAACACCAAAGACCTTCTGGCCAAGGGCCGCGACTGGATTGTCGAGGAAGTTAAAAAATCCGAACTGCGCGGGCGCGGCGGAGCAGGCTTCCCCACAGGTATGAAATGGTCTTTCATGCCCAAAGAGCCCGGCAAGGATGGCCGCCCAAGCTATCTGGTCATCAACGCCGATGAATCTGAACCCGGCACCTGCAAAGACCGCGACATCATGCGCCATGAACCGCATAAGCTGATCGAGGGTGCGTTGCTGTCGTCCTTCGCCATCGGTGCCCATGCTTGTTACATTTATATACGCGGCGAGTTTTACGCCGAGGCCGTGGCCCTGCAAAAAGCCATCGATGAAGCCTATGCCGCCGGCATGATCGGCAAGAATGCTTGCGGGTCTGGTTGGGATTTTGACCTTTATGTGCATCGCGGCGCTGGCGCTTATATCTGCGGCGAAGAATCTGCACTGCTGAACTCCCTTGAAGGCAAAAAGGGTATGCCGCGCAACAAGCCGCCGTTTCCGGCTGGTGCGGGGCTTTATGCCTGCCCGACGACGGTGAACAACGTTGAAACAATTGCCGTGGTGCCTGACATTCTGCGCCGTGGTGGCGGCTGGTTTGCCGGTTTTGGCAAAGAGAAAAACCGCGGCACGAAGCTGTTTTGCATTTCCGGCCACGTCAACCAGCCCTGCAACGTTGAAGAAGCCATGAGCATACCGCTCAAGGAGCTGATCGAAAAACACGCAGGCGGTGTACGCGGCGGGTGGGACAACCTGCTGGCCGTTATCCCCGGCGGGTCATCAACACGTTTGCTGCCACGCGATATTTGCGACGATGTGCTGATGGATTTTGACAGCCTGCGCGCCCACAACTCGGGCCTTGGCACGGCGGCGGTCATCGTCATGGATAAATCAACCGACATCGTTTATGCCATCGCCCGTCTGGCGCGGTTTTACTGGCACGAGTCTTGCGGCCAGTGCACGCCCTGCCGCGAGGGCACGGGCTGGATGTACCGTATCATGCAGCGCATGGTCAAAGGCGATGCGCATATCGAGGAAATCGACATGCTGCTCGATATCGGATCGGAAATCGAAGGTCACACCATCTGTGCGCACGGCGATGCTTCGGCTTGGCCTATCCAAGGCCTCATCAAGCATTTCCGCCCCGAGATGGAAAAACGCATTCTTGAATACCGCAGCCGAGCGGCTGCCTGATGGAGTAATAAGTAATGCCAAAACTAACCATTGACGGAATGGAAGTAACGGTCGAACCGGGTACATCGATCATTCAGGCAGCAGAGCAGCTGGGTATCGAGATCCCGCGCTTTTGCTATCACGATCGTTTGTCCGTGCCTGCCAACTGCCGCATGTGTCTGGTCGAGGTTGAAAAATCTCCCAAACCGGTGGCCAGCTGTGCCATGCCATGCTCGGAAGATATGAAGGTCACCACCAACTCTGCCCTCGTGCAAAAGGCGCGCAAGGGCGTGATGGAAATGCTGCTGATCAACCATCCGCTTGATTGCCCGATTTGCGACCAAGGTGGTGAGTGTGATTTGCAAGATCAAGCCATGGCCTATGGCTTTGACCGCTCGCGCTACGCCGAAGAAAAGCGCGCCGTAAAAGACAAAGACCTTGGCCCGCTGGTCAAAACCATCATGACGCGCTGCATCCATTGCACCCGCTGCGTACGCTTTGGCGAGGAAATTGCCGGTGTTAGCGAAATCGGCGTGCTGAACCGCGGCGAACATCTTGAAATCGGCACCTATGTCGCCCAGATGGTGACATCTGAAATGTCGGGCAACATTATCGACATCTGCCCTGTGGGTGCCCTGACCTCCAAGCCCTATGCCTTCACGGCGCGTCCGTGGGAGCTGCGCAAGGTTGAAAGCATCGACGTGAGCGATGCCGTTGGCAGCAATACCCGTATTGATGTGCGTGGTGGTGCGGTGCTGCGTATTCTGCCACGCCTGCACGAAGACGTGAACGAAGAATGGCTGCACGACAAGGCGCGTTTTTCATGGGATGGCCTGAAACTGCAACGCCTTGATCAGCCCTATGTGCGCCGCAACGGCAAGCTTGAGCCTGCTACGTGGGCCGAGGCCTTTGCCGCGATTGCCGACAAGCTTGGCAAGGCAAAAGGCGAGCGTATTGGTGCAGTGATCGGTGATCTGGCTGATGCTGAATCTATCGTTGCGCTGAAAGACCTGATGGCGGCCCTTGGCTCCAAAAACATCGAATGCCGCCAGGATGGCGCGCAGTATGATGTGTCAACCCCTGCGGCCTACACCTTTAACACGACGATTGCCGGTATTGAAAAAGCCGATGCGATTTTGCTGGTGGGTGTTAACCCGCGCCATGAAGCACCGCTGGTCAATGCCCGTATCCGTAAGACGTGGCTGGCCAACCGTATCAAGGTGGCCTCTGTTGGTGCGGCCTGTGATTTGAACTATCCGCACAAGCATCTGGGGGCGGGGGCTGAAACCCTGCAACAGATTTTGTCGGGTCAGCATGACTTTGCCAAGGTGCTGTCGGGTGCCAAAAATCCGCTGGTGATTATCGGGGCTGGTGCATTGCGCCGCACAGATGGTGCGCGCCTTCAGGGTATGGCCCGTGCACTTGCTGAAAAATTCAATATGATCCGTGCCGATTGGAATGGGTACAACATGCTCCATACCGCGGCCAGCCGTATGGCGGCGCTGTCGCTTGGTTGCACAGATCCAAAAGGTCTGGATCATTTGATGGCGATGGA
>JBEIPH010000122.1:0-4555 GCA_040377115.1 Micavibrio sp.
GCGCTGGTGCCATCAATGGCCTGACGGCTGACAGCCGCGAGGTACGCGCAGGGCATTTGTTTGCTGCCTTCCCCAGTTCTGCCAAGTCGGGAAAAGACGGGCGCGATTTTATTGATACCGCGATTAAATCAGGGGCGCGCGCCATTCTGGTGCCCACAGGCACAACGCTGCCTGCCGGACTGCCTGCGGACATCGCGGTGATCGAGGCTGATCAGCCACGCAAGGTTTTTGCCAAAATGGCGGCTGCCTTTTATGGCGCACAGGTTGAAACCATCGTTGCAGTGACGGGTACGAACGGCAAAAGCACTGTTGTAAATTTCTGCCGCCAGATCTGGCAGTCGATGGAACATGCCGCAGCCTCCCTTGGTACGATCGGCATCACAGCCAATCTGAAAGACGGCAGCATCCTGACGCGCACGGGCCTGTTGACCACGCCCGATCCTGTGACGCTGCACAGTGAAATCGCCGAGCTTGAAAAAGCAGGCGTGACCCATCTGGCGATGGAGGCATCGTCACAAGGGCTGGATCAGTTCCGCTTGGATGGTGTTAAAGTCACAGCGGCTGCCTTTACCAACCTGACACGCGACCATCTTGATTATCATGGCGACATGAAAAGCTATGGCGCTGCCAAAGCCCGCCTGTTTACCGAGATACTGGAAGCAGACGGTGTTGCTATCCTCAACCGCGACATTCCTGAATTTGCCGAACTTGAAAAATCTTGCACCGCGCGCGGTATCCGCGTGATTACCTTTGGTGGCAAGGGCGCTGATATTGCGCTGCTGAAACAAAAACCCCTGCCTGCCGGCCAGTTTATCGAGCTCAGCATCTTTGGGGATACTTATGCGCTGGAACTACCGTTGGTTGGTGATTTTCAGGCCTACAACGCATTGACCGCGCTGGGGTTGGTGATTGCGGCTGATCCTGACAATCGTTTGCTGCACATGCAGGCGGTTTATGCGCTGGAAAAACTTGGCAGTGTGCGGGGGCGTCTTGAGCTTGCGGGTACATTGCCAAATGGTGCCGCTGTCTATGTCGATTACGCCCATACGCCTGATGGTCTGGAAGTGATGTTAAAACGCCATCAAGCCACACACGGCAGGCAAGCTGCATGTTGTGTTTGGTTGCGGTGGTGATCGCGACAAAGGCAAACGTCCGCAGATGGGCAAGATTGCCGCCACGCTTGGCGATAACGTGATTGTGACGGATGACAATCCGCGCACCGAAGATGCTGCGACCATCAGGGCCGAGGTGATGGCGGGTATTCCAGCCGGTAAGGCTGTTGAAATGGGCGACCGCCGCGCAGCCATTGCGCGGGGTGTTGCCGCCCTTGGGCCGGGCGACATTCTGGTTGTCGCAGGCAAGGGGCATGAACAAGGACAGATCGTGGGCAAGAATGTTTTGCCCTTTGATGATGTGTCCGAAGTAAAACACGCGATTGAACAGGTGGCATCCAGTCAACGGCCCGCCACCAAAGGAGTGCTAAAAAATGACGAAAACAAAACCGGTAAGCCCCCTGTGGACCCGCGCGGAGATCGAAAAGGCCCTTGAGGCGCGCGCAGCCTATACGGGTGATGCGGGCGAGGATTTTGCCATCGGCGGTGTGTCCATTGATACACGCAGCCTGGTCAAGGGCGATCTGTTTGTCGCGCTGAAGGGTGACAAGCTTGATGGTCATGATTATCTGGCCGCGGCCTTTGCCGCGGGTGCTGGTGCGGCACTGGTGCAAAAGGGATATAAGCGCCCCGATGTTGCGGGTGCTGAAAACTGGGTATTGATTGAGGTGGCTGACAGCGTCAAGGCGCTTGAAACACTGGGGCAGGTGGCGCGTGGTCGTGCGCGCGCGAAAATTATCGGCTTTACAGGATCGGCCGGTAAAACAGGCACCAAAGAAATGCTGGCCACCGCCTTTGGCGCGCTTGGCAGTGTGCATGCCAGCAAGAAAAGTTATAACAACCATCTGGGTGTGCCGCTGACATTGGCCAATTTGCCGCGTGATGTGGATTATGCCGTTTTTGAAATGGGCATGAACCACACGGGTGAAATTGCCGCACTGGCCGCACAGGTGCGTCCGCATATTGCGATTATCACCACCATTGAACCAGCCCACATCGAAAATTTTAACGGTATCGAGGGGATTGCCGATGCCAAGGCTGAAATTTTCAGCGGCATGGACAAATCAGCCGGCGCTCCACCACCGGTTGCTATCTTGAATGTGGACAATCCACACTATGCACGCCTAAAAACCGCAGCAGAGGCCGCGGGCATCAAGCATATTTTGTCATTTGGCGAAGACGAACAAGCCGACACAAGGCTTGAAGACTGCGCCCTACATGCCGATGCCACCAAAGTAACGGTGCAAATGGGTGCACAACGTCACAAATTTAAACTGAATATCCCCGGCAAACATATCGCCATGAATGCGTTGTCTGTTTTAAGCGCGGTTAAGGCCGCAGGTGGCGATGTTGCCCGCAGCGTCAAGGCACTTGAAGAAGCCGAAGCGGTCACCGGACGTGGCCAGCGCCACACCATCAATTTGCCACAGGGCGGCCCGCCAGTGTTGGTGATTGATGAAAGCTATAACGCCAACCCCGGGTCCATGCGCGCGGCGTTTGAAGTATTTGCGATGACCACACCATCCGCCCAAGGCCGCCGCATCGCGGTGCTGGGCGATATGCTGGAGCTGGGCAAAGATGGCCCGCGCCTGCACGCAGAACTTGCCAATCCGCTGCTCAAGGCGCAAACGGATTTGCTCTTTTGCTGTGGCCCGCAGATGGATGCGCTCTATCAAGCACTTCCCGCTGATTGGCGCGGTGGCCATGCTGGTGACAGCAAGGCGCTGGCGCAAATGGTGGTGGCCGCCCTTAAACCAGGCGATGTCTTGCTGATCAAGGGATCAGCCGGATCAAAAATGGCCTATGTGGTCGAGGCACTGAAATCCCTGACCGTGCAAAACGTAAAGCCCAAGGATCATAAAAATGCTCTATAACCTGCTTGTGCCCTATACCGAGCACTTTCAGTTTTTTAACCTGTTCAAGTACATCACCTTTCGTACCGGTGGTGCTGCGCTGACCTCCATGTTGATTTGCTTTGCCATGGGGCCTGCCTTTATCCGCTGGCTCAAGCGCAAGCAGGGCGAAGGTCAGCCTATTCGTCTGGATGGTCCTGAAACCCATTTCAAAAAGAAAGGCACGCCCACCATGGGCGGGTTGATGATTTTATTTGCGGTCACATTGTCGACCTTGCTGTGGGTAGACATTGCCAATCCGTATACATGGATTGTGCTGTGGGTGTTTTTGGGCTTTGGCGCCATCGGTTTTGCCGATGACTACGCCAAGCTGACGCGCGCCAGCCACCGTGGCCTGTCGGGCCGATTCCGGCTTTTTCTTGAAATGCTGATTGGTTTGATTGCCGTCCTTGCGGTGATGAACCTGACGGCACCTGGTCTTGGCACCTCTTTGGCCTTTCCGTTCTTTAAGGACCTGCTGGTTGATATGGGCTGGTTCTTTTTGCCTTTTGGTATTTTTGTGGTGGTGGGCGCTGCCAATGCGGTCAACCTGACAGACGGGCTTGATGGTCTGGCCATTGGCCCGATCATGATCTCGGCTGCGTGTTTTGGCGTGATCGCCTATCTGGTGGGCAACGCCATTTTTGCCAACTACCTGCAAATCCACCACGTCAAAGATGTCGGCGAGCTGGCTGTGTTTTGTGGCGCGCTGGTTGGTGCTGGTCTTGGGTTCCTGTGGTTTAACGCGCCGCCCGCACAGGTGTTTATGGGCGACACCGGGTCGCTTTCCATGGGTGGTGCCCTTGGTGCGCTGGCTGTTATTACCAAACATGAAATTGTATTGGGTATTATCGGCGGCTTGTTCGTGGCTGAAACGGTGTCGGTGATCATTCAGGTGATTTATTTCAAGGCGACGGGCAAAAGATTTTTCAAGATGGCGCCTATCCACCATCACTTTGAAAAAGCGGGTTGGCCGGAAACCACTGTCGTGGTGCGCTTCTGGATTATCTCGATCATTCTGGCCCTCATCGGCCTGTCAACGCTGAAGCTGAGGTAGGAAGCAATGATCGACCTCTCCCCCCTCAAGGCGCAAATCGGCGATAAAAAAATCGCCATCGTCGGGCTTGGTAAATCCGGCTTGCCGGTGTTTGAGGCTGCGCGTGCGGCGGGGATTGCGTGCGTGTTGTGGGATGACAATGCCGATGCCCGCGCACAGGCAGAAAAAATGGGCGCTACCGTTGCGCCCATCACAGCTGAAAACATCCATGACATGGCGCTGGTATGCCTTTCACCCGGTGTGCCGCTGACCCATCCAAAACCGCACGAAATTGTTACCCTTGCGCAAAAGGCGGGCGTTGAGGTGACGGGTGATATCGAATTGTTTGGCCGTGTGCAGAAAAAGACGCTGACGATTGGTATTACCGGCACCAACGGTAAATCAACCACCACCGCGCTGATCGGTCATATTCTTAAATCAGCCGGCCGCAAGGTCGAGGTTGGTGGCAATATCGGTCAGGCGGTTTTGACGCTTGACCCTAATGCCGATATTTA
>JBEIPH010000052.1:0-6680 GCA_040377115.1 Micavibrio sp.
CCACGACGACCTCTGAGGTAAGCCCCGCTTACCCCGAGGAGCTTTGCTGCGTCTCGCAGCCTCTCTCCTGATCTCCGATACCCGATCAACCGAACCAGCATAGCTATATGGTTCAGCCCGCCGAGAGACTGCCATGAAAAACTTTTTCAAATCCGCCTGCACACATAACGACAACGGCCTTGCCACATTGCTGGTTAAAGGAAAAGCGTTTGACCTGCGTTGCCAGTCAGCACAGCAGATTGATGATATCCTCAATCTTCAAACGCTGGTGATCGATGCCCTCGCCGACAGCGAAAAGACTTTTGTTGTCGCAAAGCAGCGCGCTTTTTTCGAAAAGCACTTCGCGCAGGGCAATCTTGTGCTTGGCGTTTATCATGAAGGCCAGCTGGTTGCACAATCAATCATCGTTAACCCAACCGCCGAGAACAGCAAAACGGGTATGACCGATATGGCCCTGCCCGGCACCCCCGAAACCCTGACGATTATTCAGGGCGTGATGGTGCATCCCGCCTATCGGGGCCACAAGCTGATGACCGCGATGGTCGATGCCTGGCTGTCAATTGCCGCACGCCAGGGCCGTGTGCATGCACTGGCCGAGGCCTGCAGCGACAATCATTACAGCTGGTCAGTCTTTTTGAAAGAAGGCTTGAAGTTGCACAGCATTGGGTATGATGCCAACGACAACGTCCATCTCTATAATCTGCATGCACAGGTTCAACCCCTTATCCGCAGCCGGCTGCGCCCTGCCTTTGCCACGGCTGCCTGCAAGCTGAAAAGAGAAAAAGCCTGCGCCGTTGAGGATATCGCCACGCAAAAAACGCTTATCGACAGCGGCTACAAAGGCGTTGCGTTTGATAAAGCCAAACTTGTGTTTCAAAAACCATTGTTTGGCAGGGCTGCGTAAACACAATGCCACACCCGCTTCATATACTGACCGCAAAAGCCGAAGTTGATGGCCCGCACCTGCTGGTGCTTGGCGCCATTCATGGCAATGAAAAATGCGGTACCGAGGCGATTTCACGTTTGTGGGCAGAATTGTCGGCGGGGATTGTGACGCTTAAATCCGGCACAATCACTTGTGTGCCGATCTGCAACCCCGATGCCTATGCCCAGAATAAACGGTTTATTGATGCTAATTTAAACCGCGTTATTCGCTATCACGAAAACCCTTCGGCGATTGAACACCACCGTGCCAACGAAATCATCAAACTGATCGCGCAGGCAGATATTCTGCTTGATCTGCATTCCTACAGCTCTGGCGCCAAACCGTTTTTGTTCCATGACAAAGAAGACGTAGCACATGCCAGCTTTGCAACGGCACTTGATATACCCGACTGGATCACGGGATGGAACGATGCCTATGCCAAGCAATCACAACTAAATGAAGGCGACACCGCCAGCTACGCGCACAGCCTTGGCAAAACTGCTATTTTGGTTGAATGCGGCACGCATACAGACCCGGCAGGCGGGCTTGTCGGTTATAACTGCCTACGCCGCGCCCTTGGCCATTTTGGCATTACCGACGCGCCTGCAGGTTTTGCAGCACCGCGCAAACCATCGGCCCACAGACTTTTGGACATCGTGTCAAAAGCTTCGTCAGGCAGCATGACACGCGACTGGAAACACCTTGATGCGGTCAAATCAGGCGACGTTATTGCCACATACGACAACGGCACAAAACTGACAGCGCCCGATGACGGCGTGGTCGTTTTGCCCGACCCTGCCGCCGCCATCGGTCATGAGTGGTTTTACTTCGCCAAGGCGGATTAAGCCGCCTCGCCCACCAGTTCCAGCGCCTGCATATCGTAAAGCTGCTTGTAACGCGATGCCGGATTGGCCATCAGGTCGGCATGGCTGCCTTCCTCGACAATGCGACCATGGTCAAACACCAGAATACGGTCAGCACGCTGGATGGTTGATAGACGGTGTGCAATCGTAATCGTGGTGCGGCCCTCCATCAGCGCCTCTAACGCTTTCTGGATGTAATGCTCCGATACGCTATCAAGGCTGGAGGTTGCTTCATCCAAAATCAAAATCGGCGTATCGGCCAGAATGGCACGGGCGATTGCCACACGCTGGCGCTCACCACCTGACAACTTCACCCCGCGCTCGCCCACCAAGGTGTCATAGCCATGTGGCAGGCTCATGATGAAGTCGTGCGCAAATGCCTTTTTGGCAGCGGCGATGATATCATCCATGCTGACGCCGGGCTTGCCATACGAAATATTAATAGCAAGGGAGCGGTGGAACAGAATAGGATCCTGCGGCACAAGGGCAGCCGTGCGGCGCAGCGATTCAAGTGTGACCTGACCGATATCCTGCCCGGCGATAAGCACGCGACCATCGGTGACGTTGTACAAACGCTGGATCAGCTTGACGAAGGTCGACTTGCCACTACCCGAGGGGCCAACAAGCGCAAGTTTTTCACCACGTCTGATGGTCACATTCATGTCGTTATAAATAACCCTGTCGGAATTGGGGTATTTAAAGCCGACATTGTCAAAGACAACCAGCGGTTCTTTTGGCGAAACACTTGTCAGTTGCAGGGGTTGCGCATTCGGTGCATCAACCACGTCATCCTGACGCAACCAGAAGGAAATCACATCCTCCATGTCACTGACGGAGCGTTGCAAATGCGCAATATGCTGGCCAATGTCACGCAGGTAACCGCCGATGATAAAGAACGTGGTAATGACCAGCACGATGTCACCGGGCGTTGCCTTGCCAGACATCCACAGCCAGATGGTGGTGGCCACCATGCTTGACATCATAAACATGCGGAAAAGCGAACGCGCCGCATCGGCCGCCAGACCGGTTTGCCAAGCGCGCAATGATTTTTGCCGCCAGATCGAAACCACTTCCTGAAAGATACCTTCTTCGCGCGTTTCGGCTGCAAATGATTTTACTGTCGGGTTGCCGCTGATAATATCAGCCAGCGTCGCGCCGACTTTGGTGTCACTGTCAGCTGACTCGCGGAATTTTGGGGCCAGAATGCTAATGGACATCCAGATACTCAGCGCACAATAGGCCAATATCATCACGGCCGCCGCCATACCCACAACCGGCAAAGAGATGGTCAGCATAATGGTAACGCCGATCATGATGGTAATGGCAGGCAACAGGCCCATTAGCAACGTGTCTTCAAACACGTCAAAAGACCACATGCCACGCGTAATTTTGCGTACCGTACCACCGGCAAAGCTGTTGGCATGCCAATCAGAGCTAAACCGCTGAACCTTGCGCATACCATCGGTCACAATGGCCTGCAGGCTGCGCACGGCAAACTGGTTCCAGAACCACAGTGACCCAAGACGCAAGGCCTGATGCAAAATAGCCAGAACAGTAAATGCAATAAATGCCTGCCACGCCGCGCGGGCAGAGGCTGATACATCTGCCGCTTGTTCACCGGTCATCGCATCAACCATACGGCCTGTATAAATAGGCACGATGGCATCCATGGTAACCGACGCCAGCATGAAGCACGCAGCGGTAACGCCGAGCTTTTTGTTCGGGCGCCAGTAATGACAAGCAAAACGCCACACTTCGCGCGCAGGAACAGTTGCCTTTTTATCTTTATTTTCAATTGTATCAGACATTGTCGGTTACTTTCTGTGGGCACAAGGTCACAAAAGCCGTCAACAAGACGGTAAAAGCGCGCAGGTGCGGATATATCTTTAGGTCAGTTTTTTAGATAAATCGGAGGAAGGAAGCTGTTTCAGCCACCAAAACGCATGGGGTTTTCAGCAAGAAAACCCGGAAGGCGCAGGGGATCGGTTGATCCAGCCAGTGTTTCCGATTTTTTGAGTATTGATCTTGGCAGCGCCCTCCTTTCTGCATGCTGAATTGCATACATCGGCAAATTGCCACAGAAAGAATAGGCCAGCAACAGCAAAGTCGCACGCCCGCCACTTTGCGCCGCTTCTGTTGCACCGCCGCCACGCTTGTGGTCATGGCCGGTTTAAGCCCATGAAAATTTTGGAAAATATCGCGTAATTGCGCTTCACGAGCCATCCTGTCAAACTGATAGCGTTAGAAAAAGTTTGGAGATAGCCATGTTCAACCGCGAGTTCATCAAGATCACCCTGCTTTACACCGTTGGTGTGATTGTTTTCTTTTATACAATCCTGTCCCTGCTTAACTTTGCTTTGCCTGAAGCAAAACTGGATATGGTGCGCGCGGTATCGACGTCTTTTGGTATCAACCTGCCGGATGACATGGAGCTTGGCAGCGGTTCAAAAGGTGGGCAGGTCTTTTTGGTTGTTGGCATGCTGATCGTTTTGTCGATTGGCTTGATTGTTCTCAACGTCTTTTTCAGCGCGATTGTTACCGCGCGCCTGATCCAGCCACGTATTGCCCTTATCACCTCTATGCGCGGCGTGCTCAGCACCAAATGGAACACCGAAAAACCGCACATGCTGGTGCGTCTGTCAAACTTTCACAAGGCACCGCTGGCTGATGTACGCATTGAAACGGTGCTGACAGTCGAAGAAGTGCGCAGCAACGGCGTCAAAAACGAACAATTCCTAAGCTACCTGCCCATCCCTGAATTTAGCCCAAAAAACATCCTGTTCATGGAACCAAAGATGCCCTGGAGCATTGCGGTACCTGCGGATAGCTTGCTGAACAGTTCGCTGACCAAAGATTATCACTTCAAACCAGGTGAAAAAATCCTGCATTCTTTCTCGGCTGGTAAAAAAATTGAAAGCGTCAAGCGCACCCTGCAAATATTGATCCGCGGTACGGATACGCATTCACAAGCACCGTTTACCATCCATCGCAAAATTCCGGTTGATAGTCAGGAAGGCGAAACCTATACCCTGCACCTGCATCGCGGCAGCTTTAAATCACTGCCCCTGCATATCGATGCCGCAAGCGAGCTGGAACAATACGTCGACTAAAATCAGAACGACGTAAACAGGCCGCCATTAATCGACAGATTAACGCCCGTGATATAACCCGTGCGTGCATCGGCCAGAAACGCCACCGCATGGGCGATTTCCACCGGTTGTGCCATACGGCCGAGCGGGATTTGCGCCACGATGGCGGCTGAAATTTCCGCGGGTATCGCCTTGGTCATCGCCGTTTCGACATAGCCTGGGGATACAGAGTTAACCGTCACGCCCTTGCGGGCCACTTCCTGTGCCAGTGCCATGGTAAAGCCATGCACGCCAGCTTTGGCTGCCGAATAATTGGTCTGGCCAAACTGGCCTTTCTTGCCATTCACGGAGGAGATATTGATGATACGACCAAAACCGCTGTCGGTCATGGCGTCGATATACTGCTTGGTCACGTTAAACAGGCTTGATAGGTCCACATCAATCACCGCGTGCCATTCATCAGGCTGCATTTTGCGCAGGGTCTTGTCCCGCGTAATACCCGCACAGTTAACAAGAATATCGATAGGGCCGGTCTGGGCTGCCATTTCGCGGCAAGAGTCAAACGAGGTCACATCAACCGCACACAATGAAAAACCAGCTCCAGCAGGCAAGGTCATGCCCTGCCAGTCAGCCAGACGCGCTTTGGCGGCGTCAGCCTCGGCCGGATGGTGGGCGGCAAACACATGGCAACCTTTTTGCGCCAGTTCTTCGCAAATGGCTGATCCGATGCCACCAATGCCGCCGGTTACAAGCGCGCGTCTTGCTGTTTGTGCTGCCGTCATGTCCTATCCTCCGGTTCAAAATCAGGCATCTACATAGCACAACACCCCCGCCTGTAAAAGGACGAGGGTGCTGTGTTAATAAATAGAGCCAGATGGCCTATTAGGCGGCTTTTTTGCCTTTTTTGGCAGGCGCACCGGCGACGTTGTCGCTGGCAGCCTTAACACCGGCTTCAAATACTTGGTTGTAGACTTTGCCAGCTTCGGCAAGGATATCGGCATAAGAACGGCTGGCTTCCAGCACTTTCTTGCCGCATTCCTGTGCGAGTTCAGCTTGCAGGCCTGCAAGTTCTTTAACGTCTTTGGTCGCAGCAGCTTCTTGAGCGCTGCTGGAAGCCGCATCAACGAGAGCGGTGGTCAGTTCGACCTGCTCGCGCAGCAGCTTTTCGGTTACTTTCAGGTTGGCTTCGCCAAGCTTCTTGAGGTTTTCCAGTGTTTGCTGGGTCATGGTGTTCCAGGCTTCGTAGAATTCGTTTTGCATGGTCAAACTCCTGTTTGATGAAATGGACACAAATCTGTGCTGCACTGCAAAATATATTGCATTGCACCAAAAAAGCAAGGGGTTTGTGGATTTAGCTAAAAAACTGTTTATTTTCAGTTATTTAGATTTATCGTCATCGCCGCTCGTTTTACGGCGAGGGGCAGATTCGCCGGGGCGCTGGGCACCAGTGGCAATATCCATGAAGCTTTGCTGCATTTCCTGCCAGACAGCCAGATTGCGCTCGGCCACGTCCTGCATGATTTTCTGCAGCGGATTTTCAAGCATCTGGCGTGACAGGCTCTTTTGCTGCTCGACAAACATCTGCATGTTCTTTTCAAGGAAAGTGCCAAACATGCCCTGTGCGGCATCATCATAAAAACGGATGAACTTGGTCAGCATCTCGGTCGAGAACATGGGTTTGTCCCCGCCCTCTTGCTCGGTAATGATCTGCACAAGAACAGAGCGCGTGATGTCATCACCCGTGTTGGCATCGACCACCTTGAAATCCTCGCCACTGCGCACAATCGCGTGCACTTCGGCCAG
>JBEIPH010000267.1:0-2058 GCA_040377115.1 Micavibrio sp.
ATGCCATCGAAGGGTCAATCTTTGTGGCGGGGGCCGCCGTGCAGTGGCTGCGCGATGGACTGAAGGTGATTAAATCCGCCGCAGAAACAGAAGCCATCGTGCAAAGCGTTGCTGACAATGGTGGCGTGTATATGGTGCCGGCCTTTACGGGTCTTGGTGCGCCTTATTGGCGTCCGGATTCGCGTGGGCTTATTACCGGCCTGACACGCGGGGCAACCTCCGCGCACATCGTGCGCGCGGGGTTAGAGGCACAGGCCTATCAGACACAGGATTTAATGTCGGCCATGGCGGCAGACGCGGGGCAAGAGATTGCCGAGCTGCGTGTGGATGGCGGGATGGTCAAGAATGACTGGATCTGCCAATTTATTGCCGATATTACCGAGCGCCGCGTTATTCGCCCGCAGGTGATTGAAACCACAGCACTGGGCGCGGCTTATCTGGCAGGCCTTGGGGCTGGTGTTTACAGCGGGCTTGATGAGATTTCACGCGGCTGGCAACAGCAGCAAGCCTTTGCGCCGCTCATGAACGCCTCGCGCCGCAAGACGCTTTACAGCGGTTGGCAGCATGCGGTTAAGCAGGCTTTGGTTTAGATTTTTATTAATAAAATCAGAGAGGACTATGGCACGCAGAGTGCTAACGCAGCCCAAAGCTTGCGTTGTCACTCTTGTGCATCAGCTCTCAATCGTCAGTAATTTTTGTTTTCGGTAGCAGCCTTTTCAAGGGTCTGACCTGCGGCCTGGGTATCCTCGCCAAGCCCCTCAAAGGTATTGCAGGCAGCCAAAGGCAGGGCGATAAGGGCAACAAGTGCAAATGTTGCCAGTGGTTTGATGAGTTGTGTCATAAGAATCTCCGTTAAACGTCAAAAATGGTGCGGTTGCGGGATGGTGATCCCGTCACTGCTAATGACTGACGGAGCTTTCTGGTTCCCTTAAATCTGACCGTGGCAGTACTTGTACTTTTTGGTCGATCCGCAAGGGCAGGGGCCGTTACGTGGTGTCTTTGACCATGTAGACGGATCATCCTTGTCAAAGACCAGTGCTGGCATCGGGCGCGGCGTGCTGTCTTGGGAGATTTTGGCAGCAACTGCCTCGGCCCCACGTGACAGGGTGGTTTTAACCGGTGCCGTGCGCTGGGGTACGCGTGGAACGCTGGCTGTATCAGCATGCAATTCCATCAGGCACATGGCGGTCGTCACACGCTCGCGCAGGGTAACCAGCATTTGCTGGAACATGGCGAAGGCTTCGGTCTTGTACTCGTTGAGCGGGTCGCGTTGACCAAAGGCGCGCAGCATAATGCCCTGACGCAGGTAATCAAGATTGAGCAAATGCTCTTTCCATGTCTGGTCTAACAATTGCAGCAAGACGCTTTTTTCAATCTGGCGCAGGACGTTGGCGGGGATGTTTGCTTCACGCTCTGCAAGGCGCGCGTCGATTTCTTTTTTGATGCGCTCGGTGATGATCTGTTCGTCAATGCCTTCTTCTTTGACCCAGTCTTCTGAAGGTACCTGAATACCAAGGAAGCGCAGGCTGTCAGTGCGCAGGCCTTGGGCATCCCATTGTTCGGCATAGCTGCCTTCGGGGATGGACTGGCTGACGAAGCTGTCAATAACCTCATGGCGCATATCGACGATATCGGCAGATACATCTTCGACGGTCATGATCTCGCGACGCTGGTCGTAAATGACGCGACGCTGGTCGTTCATGACGTTGTCAAATTTCAAGAGGCTCTTGCGGACTTCGAAGTGTTGCGCCTCGACCTTTTTCTGCGCGCGCTCGATGGCAGAGTTGATCCAGGGGTGGATGATCGGCTGGCCTTGTTGCAGGCCCATTTTCTGCAGGAAGCCATCCATTTTATCCGACCCGAAAATACGCATCAGGTCATCTTCAAGCGAGATAAAGAATTTGGACGCGCCCGGATCGCCCTGACGGCCAGATCGGCCGCGCAGCTGGTTGTCGATACGGCGTGATTCATGGCGTTCAGAACCCACGACATAAAGGCCGCCAGCAGCCTTAACGATCTGATAGGCTTCTTCGATTTCGGCACGGATCGCAGCGGTCA
>JBEIPH010000045.1:0-6880 GCA_040377115.1 Micavibrio sp.
ACTTCGTTGGTCAGCAAAAAGTTTTTGGCAACCTGTTGCGTGATGGTCGAAGCCCCCACAGGACGGCGGTCTGATCCAAGATTGCGCAGGTTGGTCGCAAGGGCGCGTGCCACACCCATAAAATCAACACCGGGGTGCGTGTAGAAGTTTTTATCCTCGGCGGACAAAAACGCACCGATCACACGTTCGGGCACCATTTCAACCGGAATAAATACCCGCTTTTCAGAAGCGAATTCGCCCAGCAGACGGCCATCAACTGCATAAGCACGGGTGACAATTTTCGGCTGATGTTTTTCAAGGGCGCGGTAATCAGGCAGATCCGCGCCAAAATAAAACACAACCCCCATCACAGCCGCCACCACGCCAATCACCCCGATGGCAGCGAGGGAAAACAGCCACATGATCAGCGCGCCAAACAGGCTGCGGCTTTCTTTCTTTGGCTTTTCTTTTTTAGGTGCCTTGGCGGCAGGCGTCTTTGGCACAGCGGTTTCTTTTTTCTGTCCCGGCTTGATGGCGCGCAAAGGTTCTTTGTTATCTGGCGTGGTGTTCATCAGATTTCCATGCGGATGGGGCCGTTGGCCGCACCCTTGATAAACTGGTCGACAAATGGGTTGCCGGAATGGTCGATATCTTTGGCATCGCCAACCCAGATAATTTCACCCTTGTAAATCATCGCGATCTGATCAGCGATTTTACGGGCACTTGCCATGTCGTGGGTGATGGACAGGGTGGTCGCGCCCAGGCCTTTGCTGGTTTCAACAATCAGGTCATTGATGACATCGGCCATGATGGGGTCAAGACCCGTGGTTGGCTCATCAAAGAAAATAATTTCAGGGTTGCTGGCAATGGCACGGGCCAAGCCAACGCGTTTTTGCATGCCGCCTGATAATTCAGCGGGCAGCAAATCTGCCACGCGGGCCGGCAGACCAACGGCACGCAGTTTATCAATCGCCAGCTCACGCGCTTCTTCGCGCTTCATGCCCTTGCCCTGAATGGGGCCAAAGGCAACGTTTTCCCACACAGGCAAGCTGTCAAACAAAGCACCGCCCTGAAACAGCATGCCGAATTTGCGCATCAGGTCATCGCGGCCACGGGCATCAAGATTGGTTGTTTCAACGCCATCGACCATGATTGATCCGCTATCGGGCTTGATAAGGCCCAGCACGGATTTGATCATCACGGATTTGCCCGTACCTGACCCGCCAATCACCACCAGTGATTTGCCTTTTTCAACGCTGATGTTCACACCGCGCAACACATGGTTGCTGCCGAATGATTTTTTAACGTCTTTGAGCGCCAGTTTTGCTGTCATGGCTTATTTCCCCGCAAAAAAGATCTGCGTCATGAAATAGTTCACGACAAGAATAAGAATGGAGGCCGACACCACGGCAGTGGTTACCGCCGCGCCAACACCCTGCGCACCGCGCTTGGAGTTATAGCCGTGATAGCAACCCATCAGCGTAACGATAAACCCGAAAGCAGCGGCCTTATACAGGCCCGACATCACGTCATCAGCCACCAGATATTGCCAAGTTTTGCTGAGGTAGTTTTGCGGCGTAAAGCCAAGTTTATAAACACCCACCAGATAGCCACCCATCACACCGATAATATCGGCGATCAACACCAGCACCGGCAGCATCAGCGTGCCAGCGATCAGACGCGGGGCGACAAGGTATTTATAGGGATTGGTTGATAGCGTGGTCAGCGCATCGATTTGCTCGGTCACGCGCATGGTGCCAAGTTCGGCTGCGATAGACGCACCAATACGACCCGCCACCATCAGACCCGCCAGCACAGGGGCCAGTTCGCGCGTTACCGACAAAACAACAACCGTTGCAACCGCACCCTCTGCCGAAAAGCGTGAAAAGCCGGTGTAGCTTTGCAGTGCCAGCACCATACCCGTAAACAGGGCGGTCATGCCGACCACAGGCAGGGAGTAATAACCGATATCCACAATCTGGCGCCACAGCAGACGCGGGAAGAACGGCGGCACCACACAGTGATAAAGCCCGCGACCCGTAAACTGCGCCAGACGTCCGGCAGCCGCAAAGAAATTAAAAATCATCGCGCCAAGGGCGGCGGATGCATCAAGGGCCCATTCAGCTGCGGTACTTTTATTTGCGGTTTCTGGGGCGGTTGTGGTGTCGCTCATGTGTTCGTTCCCGTATAGGTTCGTGCATACCGATGACCAAGGCTGGTCAAAATTTCGTATCCAATGGTGCCTGCATTCGTGGCAAGTGCATCAACGCTCTGGTTAGGTCCCAGCACCTCTGCGCTATCTCCCGCTTTTGGCGGTGTGGGCAGATGGCTTACATCGGCCACCACACTGTCCATCGATACCCGCCCCGCCAGATCACAGCGTTGGCCGTTGATATAAACAGCGCCTCTCCCCGAAAGGCTGCGCAGGAAACCATCAGCATAACCAAGAGACAGCGTCGCATAGGTTTTTATAGCAGAATTTGAAGCGGCTGGAACCGTATAGCTTGCGCCGTAGCCGATTGTTTCACCCGCTGGCACCTGACGGATTTGCAAGATGGTGGCATCCAGCCGCGCCACCGCCCGCATTGGGTTAGTACCTGGCACAGGGTTGATACCATAAAGTGCGCAGCCGGGCCGCGCGAGGTCGAAATGGTAATCAGCCCCCAAAAAGATGCCTGATGAATTCGCAAAACTAAGACGCAGCGGACGGCCAAGCTTGCGGGTGGCGATTTTAAAGTTTTCAAGCTGGCGCGCATTAAGCGGATGGGTGGGTGCATCTGCACAGGCCAGATGGCTCATGACATAGCGCAAGTTAAGTTTACCGATCACCGCAACAACCTCGGGGCGGTCAAGGTCGCTGATGGAAAGACCCAGACGGTTCATGCCAGTGTCGATGTGCAAAACAGCGGGTGCACCACCGGCGGCCTCGGCCCAATAAAAGACATCATCGATACTGTTCAATACGGGGGTTAGCTGTGCGGCCACCATTTCCGCCACAGGCATGCCGCGCGGGCCATTCAGCACATAGATCTGTGCGCGATCAGCACTGGCTGCTGTGCGAATATCATCAAGAACGGGGGCGATTTCCATCGCCTCGCCAGCGTGGGCCACAAAAAAATGTCGGCAGCCTTGGGTGTAAAGGGTGCGGGTGACGGGGATGGCGCCAAGGCCATAGGCATCCGCCTTGACCACCGCCGCGCAATCAGCCCCCGCCGCAAGACGCGATTTAAGCGACAGCCAGTTGGCTGACAGCGCATCCAGATCAACGGTCAGCTGCGCCAGTGGTGCGGTATACGATAAGGTTTGTGGCTGCGTCATGTGGCAGCGACCTATTCAAAATTTTCGACAGTGTAATTTTGCAGGTTGCTGAAACGGGTGAATTCACCTTCGAAATGCAGCTTGACGGTACCAATCGGGCCGTGACGCTGCTTGGCGATGATGACTTCGGCAACGTTGTGGGATTGTTCCATGCGCTTGACCCAATCATCATAACGCTGGGCAAATTTATCCGAAGATTCTTCGGGCTTTTGCGATGGCTGGTCTTTTTCAAGATAATATTCATCGCGATAAATGAACATGACGATATCCGCGTCCTGCTCGATCGATCCTGATTCACGCAAGTCGGCCAGCATCGGGCGTTTGTTGTCGCGGCTTTCAACACCACGGCTAAGCTGGGAGAGTGCGACCACGGGCACATCAAGCTCTTTGGCCAAAATTTTAAGGCCGCGGGTGATTTCAGAAACTTCCTGCACGCGGTTTTCGCTGCTGCCACGACCGCCACCGGTGATCAACTGCAAATAGTCGACGATGATCAGGCCCAGGCCATGCTGGCGCTTCAGACGACGCGCACGCGTGCGAAGCGCGCTGACGGTCAAACCTGGGGTGTCATCGATAAACAGCGGTACGCGCGACATCTCGTTGCTGGCTTCGACAAACTTGATGAAGTCGGTGTCCTTCAGCTCGCCACGGCGGATTTTATCCGACGACACGCTGGTCAGATCGGCCAAAATACGGGCAGATACCTGCTCGGCCGACATCTCCATGTTGAAAATCAAAACAGGCGCGCCTTCTTTGCCGCCAGAATTCATATGGGCACGCGCCGCATTAAGCCCGATGTTAACAGCCAAGGCCGACTTACCCATGGCAGGACGTGCCGCCACGATAATAAGGTCCGAGTTTTGCAACCCGCCCAGCTTGCGATCGATATCGACCAGACCGGTGGTGACACCGGTAATTGATCCTTCGCGTTGATAGGCCTTTTCTGCCTGTTCAATCACCTTGACCAGCGAGCTTGAGAAAGTAACCGGCCCGCTGCGATAATCACCCGCCGTTGCCAGATCAAACAGGCGACGTTCGGTTTGTTCAATCTGCTGTGTGGCGTTGACATCGATGTTGTGATCATAGGCATCGTTGACGACGTCTTCACCAAGCGAGATCAGCGCGCGGCGCAAATGGGCTTCGTAAATCGTGCGTCCGTAATCTTCGACGTTCACGACAGACACCACATGAGCTGCCAGATCTGTCAGATATTGACCGCCGCCGACATGGGCAAGCTCGGCCTCTTTCTCGAAAAACTGGCGCAGGGTCAGCGGGCTTGCATCTTGGCCACGTTCGATAAATTTGCTGATGGCTTCGTAAATTTTGCCATGGATGGCATTGTAGAAATGCTCGGGGCGTAAAAATTCAGATACTTTTTCAAGGCTGCGGTTGTTGACCAGCAAAGCACCAAGCAGCGCTTGTTCCACTTCAACGTTTGAAGGAATAACGCGGTATTCGGCCTCGGTTGAACGGGCGCGGGCGGCATCGGCAAATGGAATAGGATCTGCAGGGCTCATGATGCACAGATCATAGCAAAAAACGCCATTTTCATGAAGCACTTGCCGCGCAAGAATCTCTCAATTTTTAGCGCAAGAATCTCTCGTTTTTAACAAACACCTGCACGGCAAAAAAGAAAACCGGCTGCCCGTATAAAACAGGCAACCGGTTTTATCTTTAAACAGCCCTGATAAATCAGGCGGCGGTTTCTTGAGCTGAAGCTTCGCTTGCTGCAGCAGCTGCCTTGGCGGCGGCTTCTTCAGCTTCCAGACGCTTGATGGCTTCCTCGGCCAGAGATGCTGCGCGTTCTTCGGCAGCATTCTTGACGATGAGAGCCTCGCCACGTTCTTCCTGGATTTTAGCTTCTTCCAGCGAGCGGGCGATGTTCAGCGTAACTTCAACAGTTACTTCAGGGTGTAGGTTAACGCGAACAGGGTAGAGACCCAGCAGTTTATAGCTGCGGTCCATGCGAACCTGTTCTTTGGTAACCTTGAAGCCTTTTTCAGTGATGCCATCAGCGATGTCGCGCGCTGTTACTGATCCGTAAAGCTGACCAGCTTCAGATGCCTGACGGATAACGGCAACTTTGATGCCGTCCATCTTGGTGGCGACTTTTTCGGCTTCGCCTTTTTTCTTCAGGTTATCAGCCTCGAGCACTTTTTTCTGTGCTTCGAAGTGGCTGATATTGTCCTGTGTCGCGCGCAGAGCTTTCTGGCGTGGCAGCAGGAAGTTGCGGGCGTAACCCGGTTTAACGTTGACCACATCGCCCATCTGGCCGAGGCTTTCAACGCGCTCCAAAAGGATAACTTGCATTGTCCGTATACTCCTTAATTGCCAACGTAGGGCAAGAGCGCCAAGAAACGGGCGCGCTTGATTTCGCGTGCCAGTTTACGTTGCGCTTTTTGCGAAACAGCTGTGATACGTGAAGGCACGATCTTGCCGCGCTCAGACACGTAACGACCCAGCAGACGAATGTCCTTATAGTCAATCGCAGGCGCATTCTTGCTTGAGAACGGGCAAGATTTGCGACGCTTGAAGAAAGGACGACGTGCACCGCCGGCACCGCCGCCGGGCTTTTTGTCGCCGAATGATTTTTTCTCTCTTGGTTCAAATGACATTATTCAGCTCCTTCTTCGCTGGCTGCATCAGCAGCAGGTGCGCGGCGTGGGCCACGCGAGAAACGATCACCACCACGGTCGCCGCGATCACCGCGATCGCCACGGTCACCGCCACGGAAACCACCACGGTCTTCACCTTCGTCTTCGCTCTGACGCAGGATAGCCGATGGGCCTTCGGGCAGTTTTTCGATGCGAACGGTCATGAAACGCAGAACGTCTTCGTTCAGGCGCATGTTGCGTTCCATCTCGGTGATGGCCGCAGGAGGCGCATCAGAGTGAATGAGGGTGTAGTGACCCTTTTTGTTTTTCTTGATTTTGTAAGCGAGGCTACGCAGGCCCCAGCTTTCTACTTTTTTGACTTCGCCGCCATTGTCGTTGACGATCTTGCCAAACGCCTTGGCGTAGTCTTCCACCTGCTTGGCAGAAACGTCCTGCCGCGCGATGAACACGGTTTCATAAAGAGCCATTGTTGGTCCTTCGGGTTTAGACAGCTGACCGCTTTTGCCTCAAACCATTTGAAGCCAAGCCGCACCAGCCAAAGCCGGACATGAAGTCATATCCGGCAGGATGCATGGGTTTTACAGGGATTCTGCCCAGCAGGGCAAGCGTTTTGGCTTAAAATTATGGTATTTTTGCATTTGACGTAACCCGACAATCCGGTCTAAGCTGCCCATCATACCCGCTACATAAACTTAAGTATCTGATATAAAAGGTTTTTGTATGAAATTCCGCCTTGCTTTTGCCTTTGCCCTCAGCTCTACCGTTGCCGCTAGCGTCTCTCAGCCTGCGGCTGACAGCAGCCCCGTTGCCCTGCTGGCAACCGGCACCAACAGCGGTGTCGACGTGCGCAGCGAAACCGAGGCCATGATCACCCGCCTGCAAGACAGCGGTTATCGTGTGGTGGTCATCCCGCCACGCAACGCGGCAAATGCACGCCCCGGCCTTGACCTGCGCCCGCTTTACCGCGC
>JBEIPH010000179.1:0-3838 GCA_040377115.1 Micavibrio sp.
CGACAGACATTGAAATTCAGGCGAAGGAAATTCTTAACCTTCGCGTTCGTTTGAATGACATCTACGTCAGACACACGGGCCAAAAGCTGAAGACGATTGAAGAGGCGCTTGAGCGCGACCGCTTCATGTCAGCCGAAGAAGCAAAAGTCTTTGGCATCGTTGACCAGGTCATCGAAAAGCAGCCCTTTGGCGGCGAAGACAAAAAAGCAGCCTGATTTAGCTGAAAAAAGGTGTTTGGCCGAAAGCTTGGGCTTTCCGGCCAGCTCGGGCGCTTGTTTTAGCGCCCGATAGACCTAATTTCATGTCTCAGGGCGCGGATTTTGTCCAAAAAACGGCAAAAAACCCGCCTTTTTAGCCGATTTTTGGCCTGTTTATGGTTTCTTAAACCTAGGCGGTCCATACTTGAGGCGTGTAATTAAACACGGGGGCTGGTTTGTCAGGACCTGTTACCCCCAATAATAAAAGAAACGAGAGGTTACAGATGGATCACGACACCGTTATGGCAGGCCAGAAATATCCCGTCCTGCCGCTGCGCGATATTGTCGTTTTTCCCTACATGATTGTTCCGCTTTTTGTTGGCCGCGATAAATCCGTGCGCGCGCTCGAAGCTGCCATGCGCGACAAAAAGAAAGTTCTGCTGGTTACACAAAAATCCGCACAACAAGATGAACCGTCAGCCGGTGATTTATTTGACATTGGTGCAATCGGCACCGTGCTGCAGTTGCTGAAACTGCCAGATGGCACCGTAAAGGTGCTGGTCGAAGGGCATCAACGTGCGCGTGTATTGAATTACACAGCAGAAGCAAATTATTTTGAAGCCTACGCCGAGGTGATCGAGGAAGTGACAGCGCAGGGCGACGCGATTGATGGCCTGATGCGCGCCTGCGTGTCGCAGTTTGATCAGTACGTCAAACTCAACAAGAAAATTCCGCCTGAAATCATTGCCTCCATCAGCCAGATCGATAACCCGCAAAAGCTGGCGGATACCGTTGCGTCACACCTTGCGCTTAAAATCCCAGAGCGCCAAAAGCTGCTGGAAACAGCCAATGTTGCCGAGCGTCTGGAGCAGATCTTTGGCCATATGGAAGGCGAGATCAGTGTTCTTGAGGTTGAAAAGCGTATCCGTGGCCGCGTTAAAAAACAGATGGAAAAGACGCAGCGCGAGTATTACCTGAACGAGCAAATGAAGGCCATCCAGAAAGAGCTCAACGAGGGCGAAGATGGCGTTGATGAGCTGACCGAGCTTGAAGAAAAAATCAAAAAGACCCGCATGGCGAAAGAGGCCAAGACCAAGGCCTTGGGCGAAATGAAAAAGCTGCGCCAGATGAGCCCGATGTCAGCCGAAGCCACCGTCATTCGCAACTACCTTGACTGGCTGGTCAGTGTGCCATGGAGCAAGCGCAGCAAGATCCTGAAAGATCTGAAATACGCTGAAAAGGTCCTCAATCAGGATCACTACGGTCTTGAGAAAGTCAAAGAACGTATTCTTGAATACCTTGCCGTGCAGCATCGCGCCAACAAGGTCAAAGGCCCCATCGTTTGCCTTGTCGGCCCGCCCGGTGTTGGTAAAACATCGCTTGGTAAATCGATTGCCAAGGCGACCAACCGTAACTTTGTGCGTATGTCACTTGGTGGCGTGCGTGATGAATCTGAAATCCGTGGTCACCGCCGTACCTATATTGGGTCTATGCCTGGCCGTATCATTCAGGGCATGAAAAAAGCGAAGTCTTCAAATCCGCTTTTCCTGCTCGATGAAATCGACAAAATGGGCCACGACCATCGTGGCGATCCTGCGGCAGCACTGCTGGAGGTTCTGGACCCAGAACAAAACAGCACGTTTAACGATCACTATCTGGAGGTCGACTATGACCTGTCGGATGTGATGTTCATTTGCACGGCCAATACGCTTAACCTGCCGCGCCCGCTGCTGGACCGCATGGAGATCATCCGCATTTCCGGTTATACCGAAGATGAAAAGCTGGAAATCGCCAAGCGTCACCTGATTGCCAAAATCATGGAAGCCAACGGCCTTAAAAAGGACGAGATGACCGTTACCGATGCCGCCATTCGCCATCTGGTACGCTACTACACCCGCGAGGCGGGGGTGCGTAACCTTGAGCGTGAATTGTCGGGTCTGGGTCGTAAGGCGATCAAAGAAATCATGCTTGGCAAGAAAACCGAAATCACCATCACGCCCAAGAATATCGAGAAATATGCAGGCGTGCCGCGCTTCCGTTTTGGTCAGGCAGACGAAAACGATCGCGTCGGTGTGGTGACAGGTTTGGCATGGACCGAAGTCGGTGGCGATCTGTTGCAGATCGAGGCCGTTACGTTCCCCGGTGGCAAAGGCAAAGTGTCCATGACCGGGCAGCTTGGCGATGTGATGAAAGAATCCATTCAGGTTGCCGAGATGCTGGTTAAATCACGTGCGCAGTCATTGGGCATCAAGCAATCTGTGCTTGATCGTCTGGGTGTGCACGTTCACGTGCCCGAAGGTGCTACGCCCAAGGATGGTCCGTCTGCCGGTACTGCCATGGTGACATCGATTGTTTCAGCACTGACAGGGATCGAGGTCCGCAAGGATATCGCCATGACGGGCGAGGTTGATCTGGTCGGTCAGGTTATGCCGATTGGCGGGCTGAAGGAAAAGCTTCTGGCGGCGCTGCGCGGTGGCATCACCAAGGTGCTGATCCCCAAAGAGAACGTGAAGGATCTGGCCGAAATTCCCGACAACGTGAAAAAAGGTCTGGAAATTGTACCGGTGACTGCGATCACGGAAGTGCTTCAGCATGCTCTGGTGCGTACACCGGAACCAGTCGAGGAAAAGCCAGAGGACGCGGCTGCTGTCAAATCTTCTGACAATACAGACGCTGATATTCGCCCTCACTAAGCTTTTTTCGGCCTTTTGAGCCATTTTTGTGCGGTTGGCGGTTGATATTGGCCGCCAACCCACGCACAATAAATCATCAAGCAAAAATGTTCGGGAAATTCGCTCATCACAGGGCGGGGCCGGGCGCTTGCTTGTCATCACATCAACCCCAAGGAGATTTGAAGATGAACAAGAATGACCTGATCGACGCCATCGCCGCAAAAGCGGGTGCAGGCCTCAGCAAAGCCCAGATTACCGAAGTTGTTGAACTTGCTTTCGACACCATCGGCCAGACCCTGAAAACAGGCGGCGAAGCGCGCTTCGTTGGCTTTGGTACATTCAAAGTTTCCCGCCGCGAAGAAACAACCGGTCGCAACCCCCGCACCGGCGAAAGCATCAAGATCGAAGCCAGCAACCGCGTTAAATTCACGCCTGGCAAAGAACTGAAAGAAGCTGTTAACAGCTAATCAGTTGTGTCATTAAAAGACCCGGCGTTTGCCCCTGTGGCTGACGCCGGGTTTTTTATTCGGGGAGCAGGGGAATATATGAAACCAGTTATTGTTGGTTGTCGCACAGCGGATTTTTCATCCGAGCAGCTTGCCGCGTTTGCTTTGCATCAGCCACTTGGCATGATTGTGTTTGCCGAACCTTGCCGCGAGGGGCCTGATGCCGTGCGTCATGTGGTGTCGCAATTCAAAAGCGCTGTGCCGCAGGGAAAGGTTTTTATTGATGCCGAAGGCGGGCGCGTTAATCGGTTAAAGCCGGAATTTGGCCATGGCTGGCGCGAAGTACCAAGCCCGCGCAGCTTTGCCGAGTTACTGGCTAAAGACCGCGTTTTAGGGTTAAAAGCCATAGAAGATAACGCCGCTTTGATTGCAGCGGACCTTAAGGCCCTTGGGGTAGATGTAAATTGCGCACCGGTGGCGGATCTGGTCGCGGCAGATGTGATTGCGGCTGTGGGTGATGACG
>JBEIPH010000079.1:0-5521 GCA_040377115.1 Micavibrio sp.
GAAGCCTTGCTGGCACCCGATGGCACAACCACGCTGTCTGAAGGCACGGTGCGCTATGAAACACCCAGTTTGGTTTACGATGCCGCTGACACAGCAGCGCCGTGGAAACTGTTTGCCTATCGTTATTTCTGGGCAGAAAACAACGTTGGTTTTGCGCAGCGTTATTCAATGATCACCCGCAAAACAGCGGCGTCGATCAATGGCCCGTGGTCAAAAGAAGAATGGATTTTGGCAACCGCCCCTGATTATCCACCCGCCCCCTATCAGGCCCTGGTGCAACAGCATATGCACAATATTCACCCTGATCTGCGCGCGTATTCTGCCTTTTCGCGCCCCAGCGTGGTGGTTGACCGCGGTGTGATGTTGATGTCGCTGATTGCCTTTCGCAATACAGCGCAGGCCGACAGTGTTGTTTTATTGGCCAGCCTTGATCGTGGTCGCAAATGGATTTATGCCGGCACTGTCATGACACGCGCTGACCTGCCCAAGACCGGCCCCCATACGCGTCTGGCGGGGGCATCGTTGCTTAAAGAAGGTAATCAAATTTATCTAGCCGCCGTGCTGGGTGATGACAAAGTTGGCGCCCTTGGCACGTTTATCTACCCCTTTGCTGATGCGGGCCGCGCAAAACTCGCCAGCGGAGCTGACGGTAAATTTTCACTGGCGAATTATATTCCACGCCAGTCAACCACCCCGACCGCGATTGGCGGCGGGTATGCGACCTTTGATGAAGCCTGTGCAGGTGGTGTGATTACATCGGAGTTTTCAGGCCTGCGCAGCCGTTACCAGCTGTTTAAAACAGCACAAACCCCCGGCGGAAAGGATTGATCGCCAGATGGCCTCGCTTTACTTCAAATACGCCGCCATGAATTCAGGCAAATCAACCCAGCTGCTGCAAGCACATTACAACTATGCCGAGCGCGGCATGCACCCGATGGCGATGACCGCGGGTATTGATGATCGCAGCGGGCGCGGCGTTATCTCCTCGCGCCTTGGCATCAACAGCGGGGCTGAAACGTTTGAGGCGCAGACGGATATTTATGCGCGCATCGCGCAACTGCACGGCATCAAGAAAATTGATGCCCTATTGATTGACGAAGCACAATTCCTGACCCGTGCGCAGGTTGAACAGCTGGCCCGTGTTGTTGATGATTTTTCTATTCCTGTTTTGTGTTATGGCCTGAAGACTGAGTTCCGTGGCCGTTTGTTTGAAGGCTCGGAAGCTTTGCTGTGTCTGGCTGATAACATCGAAGAAATCAAAGCCCTGTGCTGGTGCGGACGCAAAGCGACCATGACCGCCCGTGTAGTCGATGGGCAAATGACGCTGTCGGGCGACCAGGTCGCCATTGGTGGCAACGATATGTACACATCGCTGTGCCGCAAGCATTTCATGCGCCATGAACATATGGCCAGTGCTGTCAAAAACGAAAAGGCCGCGTGAGATGGGCGTTGAAATCGAGCGTAAATTTTTGCTGAAAGACGACAGCTGGAAAAAATCCATCAGCGAAAGTTTCAATATTGTGCAGGGATACCTGAGCCGCGAGAAAGGCCGCACTGTGCGCATCCGCCGCAAGGGGGATGAAGCCTTTATCACCATCAAGGGTGTCACCGATGCAGATCTGAAGACGCCGGAATTTGAATATGCCATTCCGCTGAAGGATTTTGATGGCCTGATCAAACTGGCCCTGCCCGGCGTGATTGAAAAGACCCGCCATATTGTCATGCACGATGGCATGCGCTGGGAAATTGATGTGTTTGGTGGTGCGCATAAGGGGCTGGATCTGGCCGAAATAGAGCTAACCTCCAAGGATCAGTCTTTCGCCAAGCCCGCATGGCTGGGCGAGGAAGTCACCGGACAGCCGCGTTATACCAACGCTGTTTTATCTGCTGCACCCTGATAATTTTTTGAGATAGAAAAAAGCCACCGCCTATAAAAGACGGTGGCTTTTTTGTTGGTGCACAGGCTTAGCGACGCGGCACGATGCCTTTTTGTTTGGCGGCTGGCTTGGCGGGTGCCTGATAAGGCTTGTCAAAATCGACGCTAAGTTTAATCGCCACATAGGCCGGATGCCTGCCATAGCCCTGCATATCCGGATCGCGTCCATCATGCCCTTCGTATTCGGCAACGTATCCAGTCGCAATGGAGAGGGCTATGTTTGATTTACGGCACAGCGCATGCAGTTTTTTTGCAGCGGGATGATTTTCAATCGCTTGTTTCAAGCTGTCTTGCAAAGACCACAGGCCGCCGCGCGTGCCTGCGTGGTAAAATTCAAGTGCTTCGGGGTTTTTAAAGGGGGCTGGCTCTTTGCCCGCTGCCAAAGATTTTCCTGCATCGTCCAGACTTTGTTTAAGCGTGGCAAGCCCAAGCGTTAGATAATCATGCAGGCGTTGCGTATTTCTGGCGTCTTGCTGTTGCAGCTCAGCTGCCTTTTGTGCGCGCTCGGCTGCACGGGCTGCTTCTGCGGCGTCTTGTTTTTGCTTACGAAATGCATCGCCCAAAGATGGTTTGGTCATCCTGTCTTTCTCCCGTTGCTGTGTTGATTCTATCTTCAGCCTAGCAGCGTGTTCGAAAGCATGTCGATTTCGTTTTTTAGCAATTATCCTTCAAGCCGGACATAATCGTAAAACAAAAAACCCGCCATCTTTTACAGACAACGGGTTTTACTGTGTGCAGTTATTTTTATAGCGATTTAAAACTTCAGTTCGCCCTGTGCTTTTTTTTCAAAAGGTTTGGACGGGTCAATGATAACGCTGACCGCAATGTTGTTGGCATTGCCTGAAATGGTGTTAAAGCGCAGGGAGAGATTGATGTCGCTGTTCTCACAAAAAGTTGTCAGGCGGCGCATACCGGAAAGGTCGGTGGCCTCGGCCTCGGTCAACAGCAGGGGGCCGGTGTAGAAATTGATCGCCTCGGGGCGGCCGTTGCCTTTTGAGATTTCAACCTGCTGGCTGGAAATCGCTGTAACGATTTTTGAAATATAGCTTGCCAGCAGATCACTGGCCGCGCGCGCACGGGCGGGTACTGCTGCGGCACGGGCCACGCTGGCACGGGCGGCTGCGGCATCAAGCGTGGCACGATAACTGGCGCCAAAGCTGCCGTCGGTTTGGGTGGTTTCTTTCTTGGCCATGGTCATTCCTTTGTAGAGAGAGCGTCAAAATTTGAAGACGCAACCCTATTCCAAATCTGGTATTATGTCAATACACACGGATACTATGTCAGAAAAATGTTTTATCTGTTTGTTTTTAAATGATTTTTATCTGGTGGTTTTTCGTCAAATTCCGGCGTTATGCGGAAATCATCACCTTGAACCCGCCGCAAGACATGCGCTTCATATCAAAGGGCATCTTTTTGGGGTCCATGACTTTATCCAGGCGTTTGTCATGCATGACAGCGGCGTTGATTTGGTAGCGCGCCGCCTTTGAGGGATAGGTGATCCACGCAAAAACAATGCTCTCGCCCTTTTTGGGCTTCGCCAGCTTGGGGAAAGGCAGGCCAAAGGGCAGATCAAGATCATCGCCAACGGTTTCGACATACTGCAACGCGCCGTGATCCATCCAGACCTTGCTGGCCAGTTTGGCGATTTTTTTATAGGCGGTCAGTTTTTTGGTGGGCACCAGCAAAACAAATCCATCAACGTAAGCTGGTTTTGCTTTGGCATTTGATTTTGCTTTTACTTGTTTGGCCATGGTGATGGTGTCCTGCTTTAGATGGCGAGGTTTTTCACATCAAGCGCACGCTCGACAATGAAGTCACGGCCCCGTGGGCGAACAGCCCACATCAAACAAAAAGCCGCGCCGCTGAAAAATCAAATATCAAGGTTCTTCACGTCCAGTGCACGTTCGACGATGAAGTCGCGGCGTGGTTCAACGATATCACCCATGAGGGTTGAGAAAATTTCCGACGCCATGTCTTCTTGTGCAATTTTAACTTGCAGCAAGGTGCGTGTTTCCGGATCAAGCGTGGTTTCCCACAGCTGTTCGGGGTTCATTTCACCAAGACCCTTGTAGCGCTGGATGGTCAGGCCTTTTTTGGCAACTTCGATAACTTTTTTATAGAAGTCCTGCGGGCCAGTAACCGCTGTTTCACGGCCTTCCTGATTGACCAACACGCCTGCACCATCAAAGAATTCGGTGAAGACCTCGATACCTTTGGCCAGGCGCTGTCCATCCTGACCTGCCAGCACATCAGCTGTCAGTTCAATGCGGGTTTCAACACTACGCACGGTTTTGGCGAGCACAAAGGCGCCGCCTTCGGTCAAGGTGCCGGTCCAGCCGCGCTCATAAGGCGGGGAGATTTTGTTCAGGCGCGCGGCGATATCATCAGCCGTTTTTTGTGTGCGTTTGTCAGGGTTAAAGGCATCGGCTGCGGCGGCTTTTTCAAACACGGCCACGTTGCCTAGACGATCACCAAAATTTTCGATTCTGTTTTTAAGCGTGCGAGCCAGACCCAGAATACGCTTGAGGTCGTTGCCCATGGTGACTTCGCTGTTAAAAAGCTTAAAGCGCAAATCTTCAACCGCGCTGTCGATCAGGTAATCTTCAAGTTCGGCATCGTTTTTGATGTAGCGTTCAGCCTTGCCGCGCTTAACCTTGTAAAGCGGTGGTTGGGCGATATAAAGATGTCCGCGCGCGATGACTTCGTGCATCTGGCGGTAAAAGAACGTCAGCAGCAGCGTGCGAATGTGGGACCCGTCAACGTCCGCGTCAGTCATGATGATGATTTTGTGATAACGCAGGTCTTCGATTTTGAATTCCTCGCGTCCAATGGACGTGCCAAGGGCGGTGATCAGCGTGCCGATCTCAGCCGAACCCAGCATGCGGTCAAAACGCGCGCGTTCAACGTTGAGGATTTTACCACGCAGGGGCAAAATGGCCTGATTGGCGCGATGGCGCGCCTGTTTGGCTGAACCACCCGCTGAGTCCCCTTCGACGATGAAGAGTTCGCACAACGTGGGGTCTTTTTCCGAGCAATCGGCAAGCTTGCCGGGGAGTGATGATACATCAAGCACACCTTTGCGGCGTGTCAGTTCGCGCGCCTTGCGGGCGGCTTCGCGTGCGGCGGCGGCCTCGATCACTTTGCCGACAACCTTTTTGGCCTCGGCCGGGTTTTCTTCAAACCAGATGGCCAGCTGTTCGCCGACGATGGATTCAACAACCGGTTTTACTTCGCTTGAAACCAGTTTGTCTTTTGTCTGGCTGGAGAATTTGGGGTCTGGCACCTTGACCGACACAACGCAGGTCAGGCCCTCGCGCATGTCTTCGCCCGAAAGTTCGACTTTTTCTTTTTTCAGCAGGCCCGATGATTGCGCATAGTTGTTAAGCGTGCGGGTCAGGGCCGCGCGGAAACCGGAAAGGTGCGTACCACCATCGCGCTGGGGGATGTTGTTGGTAAAGCACAGGGTGTCTTCGTGATAGGCATCTGTCCATTCCATGGCGATTTCGACGGAAATGCCATTGGCCTCGCCCGTCAGGTTCATGGTTGGTTTGTGCAAAACAGTTTTGGCGCGGTTGAGGTAGCTGA
>JBEIPH010000269.1:0-1974 GCA_040377115.1 Micavibrio sp.
AAGGACATCAGGAGTAAGACGTCATGGCACATAAGAAAGCCGGTGGTAGTTCCAAGAACGGTCGCGATTCAGCCGGCCAACGACTGGGCGTAAAAATGTACGGCGGCCAAGAAGCCATCGCCGGTAACATCATCGTTCGCCAGCGTGGCACGAAATTCCACCCCGGCAAATTCGTCGGCATCGGCAAAGACCACACCCTGTTCGCCAAGCGCGACGGCGTGATCAAGTTCCACGGTGGCATTAAGGGACGTCAATACGTTTCTATCGTCACCACAGACGAAGCTGCTTAATCAGCGGTTTTTCGTCTACCAATGCCTTCAAAAGCCGGGGCCGCTTTTTGCGCCCCGGTTTTTTGTTCAAACAGTGACACACCATGAAATTCCTCGACGAAGCCAGAATATTTCTTGAAAGCGGCACAGGCGGTGCGGGTTGCTGCAGCTTTCATCGTGAAAAATACATCGAGATGGGCGGCCCTGATGGCGGTAATGGCGGTCGTGGCGGTCATATCTATTTTGAATGTGTACAGAACCTCAACACGCTGATCGACTTCCGCTATACCCAGCACTTCCGCGCCAGCACGGGCGACCATGGCCGTGGCGAACTGTGCTCGGGCCGCGACGGTAAAGACATCATCATCAAGGTTCCTGTCGGCACCGTCATTCTGGATGAAGACAAAGAAACCGTGCTGTTTGACATGATCACACCTGGGCAGAAAATCCTGTTCCTGAAGGGTGGCGATGGCGGTTTTGGCAACGCGCATTTCAAATCATCCACCAACCGCGCCCCGCGCAAATTCCTGCCCGGCTGGCCCGGCGAGGAACGCTCGGTCTGGCTGCGCCTGAAACTGATTGCTGACTCAGGCATCGTTGGTAAACCAAACGCTGGCAAATCGACCTTTTTGTCGGTCGTCAGCCGCGCCAAGCCAAAAATTGCCAACTACCCCTTCACCACCCTCTCCCCAAACCTTGGCGTGGTTAAACACCGCGATCATGAATTTGTTCTGGCTGATATTCCGGGCCTAATCGAAGGCGCGCATGAAGGCCACGGCCTTGGCGATCGCTTCCTTGGTCACGTCGAGCGTTGCGGCGTTTTGCTGCATCTGATTGATGCTACCGAAGAAGACGTGGTCGCAACTTATAAAACCGTCCGCGCCGAGCTGAAGGCCTATGGTCAGGGACTGGCCAAAAAACCTGAAATCCTTGTGCTTAATAAAATCGACGCGCTGCTACCCGATGATATTGCCGAAAAGCAAGCAGCCCTTGCCAAGGCCAGCCGCAAGAAAGTCCACCTGATTTCCGCTGTCAGCCATCAGGGTGTGGATGCCGTGTTGAACCTGACCTGGCAGGCGATCGAAAAAGCACGCGGCAATACGGCAGAAGACTAAAAGTCTTTTTATCGCAAATTATCACCTCTCTGCCTAAGGCCGAAAATACGCTATGCTATGGGCATTAAAAACCACAGCCAGCAAGGTGATTTTACATGGCCCGCACAGACAACGCCCCCGCCGTCAAATATCTCAAAGACTATCAGGCGCCTGATTTCAGCGTTGATGACCTGAAATTGCTGTTTCAGATTGAAACAGGTAAAACCACGGTCACCGCCACACAAAAACTGACGCGCACCAATGCCGCGGCAAAAACCCTGCGCCTTGATGGCGAAAAAATGACACTGGTATCCGCCAAACGCGATGGCAAGGCGCTGGTGGCTGGTACGGATTACACGCTGGATGATACCGGCCTCACAATACTCAATGCTGACAGCATGACGCTTGAAATTATCACCGTCATTGAACCCGAGAAAAACACAGCCCTTGAAGGGCTTTATGCATCCGGCGGCAATTACTGCACCCAGTGCGAACCCGAGGGATTCCGCAAGATCACCTATTATCTGGATCGCAGCGACGTCATGACCACCTTCACAACCCGCATCGAGGCCGATAAGACCGCCTGCCCCGTGCTGCTCGGCAACGGCAAC
>JBEIPH010000207.1:0-3279 GCA_040377115.1 Micavibrio sp.
CGGGTCAGACCCCTGCGCAAAAGTTCCGGTACCGTTGAGCGCAAGTGTAAAGGGTGCCGCCGCCACGTGCAGCAAAGCGGTATCGAGATCCTCCAGTACATCGGGTGCGTTGATATCGCCAATAAAGGTCAATGTCAGGTGCAGGTTCTCACGCTTGCTCCAGCGTGCACCCGCAATACCGCCCTGCATTAAATGCAGCCGGTCGCATAGATCATCGGGCAAGGCGAGGGCGATAAAAAGGCGGGGCATATTATTACGGGCAAGGATTGGGGTGGCGGTCATGCACGGCGTTGATAGCGCGCAGGGTGTCGGGGGATAGTTTTGTGGTGGCTGATTGCAACACCACGCGCAGCTGATCGATGTTTGTGGCGCCGATGATATTCGATGTCAAAAACGGCTGTGCATTCACAAAGGCATTGGCCATCACGGCGGGGTCAAGGCCGGCGTCCTTGGCAATATCGACATAGCTTTGTACGGTCAAATCCTCCAGCGGCCGTTTGTAGCGCGAGGTGCGCGCATCCCCCGCACGGCGGGATCCCGCGGGCATGGCACCATTCAGATATTTTCCCGTCAATGTGCCCCCACCAAGGGGTGAGTAAGCCAGCAGCCCCACTTTTTCCTGCATGGCGACTTCGGACAAGCCAATTTCATAGGTGCGGTTGAGCAGGTTATAGGGATTTTGGATCGACTGCACGCGCGGGCGTGAATTTTTGCTGGCATGTGATTGCAAATGCGCCATCACCCCCCAGGGTGTTTCGTTTGATAATCCCAGATGGCGTATTTTACCTGCCGTCACCAGTTCACCCATCAAATCTAAAATCGTATCGATTTCCTCGCGCTCGCGGCCCACAACTTGGGTGGCATCAAAATCCATGCGGCCAAAGCTGTTGACAGGCCGTGCGGGCCAGTGAATTTGATAAAGGTCGATATAGTCGGTTTGCAGGCGTTTCAGGCTGTCGTCACAGGCCGCCAGAATATGCGCGCGGGTCAGTTGTGCGCCGCCGCGTATCCAGCGCATGGCCGATGCCGGGCCTGCAACCTTGGTCGCAATAATAACCTTGTCGCGTGCCTTGCGGGCCTGCATCCATTCGCCAATAATGCGCTCGGTTGCGCCATAGGTTTCAGCCTTGGGTGGGATGGCGTAAAGCTCGGCGGTATCAAAAAAATTGATGCCGGTTTCAAGGGCCAGATCCATCTGGGCATAGGCATCTTGGGACGCTGTTTGCTCGCCATAGGTCATGGTGCCAAGGCAAAGCAAACTGACCTTCAGGCCGGTTGTGCCGAGTTCGCGCATGTCCATTTTTTGTTATTCCTTGCGTTTGAGCAGTTCTTCAACGTCGTCATAAATCTTTTCGACGATCACATTAACCCCCGCGGGATTGGGGTGAATACCGTCATCCAGATTGTATTGCGCGTTCAGGGCCACGCCGTCAAGGAAGAAGGGATAATAAACCGCATCGTATTTATCGGCTGTTTCCTCAAAAATCGTTTCAAACCCGCCGCCAAAAAAATCGTTCATGTTGCGGTATGCGCGCATGCCAGCAAGAAGGGTGGGGATTTTGCGCTCTTTGAGTTTGGCTAAAATCTTTTCAAGGTTTTCGCGCGTCACCTTGGTGTCGACCTGACGCAGCATATCGTTGCCACCCAGCACCACAATCACATAGTCTGGATTTTGCTGCAAAGCCCAGTCAAGCCGCGTGAGGCCAGCCGAGGTCGTGTCACCCGACACACCGGCGTTGATGACTTTTATCGTATGGCCAGCAGCCTGCAGCTTCTTTTCAAGCTGGGCGGGGAAAGCCTGATCAAGCGACATGCCATAACCGGCAACCAGACTGTCGCCAAAGACCATCAGCTTTTTTTGTGTATCCTGAGCTTGTGCAGGGGTCGCGACCAACAGGAGGCTTGCGAATAAAACCTTGAAAAAAAGAGGAAATGAATTAAATCTTTTCATGCGTTGTTTTTTCGCTTTCTTTGCATAAAGGTGTGTTCTCGCCATGACAACTGCCGCCGTACAAATTTCAAACGTCAATCTTACCCTCACCAGCGATGCCGGCCCCGTCCATATCCTTAAGGACGTGACGCTTGATTTGCCCGCTGGCAAGACGGTCAGCATCACCGGACCATCCGGATCAGGCAAAACCACCTTGCTGATGTTGCTGGGCGGGCTTGAACGGCCCAGTTCCGGCGACATCACGGTTGGCGGCCAACACCTTAACCCGCTGAGTGAAGACGCGCTCGCCACCTTCCGTCGTGATAATATAGGTATTGTCTTTCAGAACTTCCACCTCATTCCCACCATGACCGCACTTGAAAACGTGGCTATCCCGTTGGAATTTGCAGGGGAAAAGGATGCTTTTGCCCGTGCGCGCGCGGCACTTGAAACCGTTGGTCTGGGCCCGCGGGTCGATCATTATCCAGGTCAGCTGTCAGGCGGGGAGCAACAGCGCGTGGCTGTGGCCCGTGCCTTTGTGACCGCACCAAAATTGATTTTGGCCGATGAGCCCACCGGCAACCTTGATGCCGATACCGGCAACAAAGTGATGCAAAGCCTGTTTGACCTGACGCGCCAGCACAACACGACATTGATTTTGGTCACGCATGACGAAGATTTGGCCGCCAAATGCGATGTGTCGGTGAAAATCCGCGACGGGCGTATTCTGGGGGCCGGTGTATGAGCAAGGCGCTCGATAAAGACGTGCGCAAAGCGGGCCGTTGGTTGCTGGCGCTGAGGTTGATGCGTCGCGAGCTGCGCAGCGGCTTTCGCGGTTTTTATATTTTTATGACCTGTCTGGTTTTGGGCGTGGCGGCCATTGCCGCTGTGCAGTCCCTCAGCCGCGGCATGATGGAAAGCCTGATTTATGATGGCCGCTATATTCTGGGCGGCGATATCGCGCTGCGCAAGATTTACCAGCCGGCCAGCAAAGACCAATATAAATTTTTGCAAAAACTGGGCGTGTTGACGGTGGTAACCGACACCCGCGCCATGGCACGCCGTGCGGATGACGCCAGTGCGACGATGGTCGAGCTTAAAGGTGTTGATCCTTATTACCCGCTGTATGGTGAACTTATTTTCACCGATGGCGAGGGCAAAAAAATCAATGTTGGTACACAGGATTTGCTTTTGCCACCGGTTGATTCAAACGATTACTATAAAGAGCTCGACCTTTGGGGCGCGCTGGTTGAAAAAGATTTACTGGTTAGGCTAAAGCTTGAAGTTGGCGATATTATCAAGATCGGGAACATGCAATACCGTATTCGCGGGATCATCACCAAGGAGCC
>JBEIPH010000235.1:0-2887 GCA_040377115.1 Micavibrio sp.
GCTGGCCGTCAGACCTAGACGAAAAGCATCACTCCCATCTCCGCGCTCGCGGCAAAGCACGGTAAAGCACCCGCCCGACCAGCGCCGGTTGTTTTTCGACGCCAGCTGGAAATCGGCGGACTTCTTGATGGTTTGCAAGGTCATCTGACACTCTGAAAGACAAAGCCCCCGGCTGAGAAAAAACAGCGACGGGGGCCAAGCATGATAGATCTGATAAAGAAGCGCGATATCTGCCTTAAGCGCAGAGAACCTTGCGGCCTTTCGCACGACGGGCAGAAAGGATTTTGCGTCCGTTGACAGTGGCCATGCGGGCACGGAAGCCGTGGCGGCGCTTGCGGACGAGTTTGCTTGGTTGGTATGTACGTTTCACGAGAAGTCTCCAGTCGAATCTTGAACTTAAGGGTAGTTATTTATCTGCCCTGCCCCCCTGCTTGTCAATCTTTTTGCCAGATTCCGTTTAAAAGAAGCTGCCAACAGGGCATTTTGCCTGCATCGCACGGCCTTAGCCTGCTCATTTTAATGATTATGAAAAACAATGAGCCGATTGTTTGACAGACCAGCCCCGATGCCTGATAAACAGGGAATCAGGCGCCCGTAGCTCAACTGGATAGAGTGTTGGCCTCCGAAGCTAAAGGTTGTGGGTTCGAATCCCGCCGGGCGCACCATTATCTTTTATAAAGCGAGCTTGTCACATGCGCCCCAGCCTTTTCGTCTTGCCCCTCCTTCTTCTGCTTACCGCCTGTGCCGGCCCCGTCACCATGGGACCACAGGTCAGCAACGATGCCGTTGCCGGCGAACGCGCAAAACAACAAGCTTTGGTCTTTGACCGTGTGGTCCAAGATCAAGCCCGTGTCTTCAGCCTTGCCTATCCCATTCTTGGGGCCAATGCAGAATTCTGCGGCAACCAGATACGCCCAACCATCGGCCTGTCTGCGTGGAACATCCACACTGTCGCACGCGGCTATCAGTCGGCGGCAAATGAATTGTTCGGGCTTGATGACCGCCTGATTGTTAAAACCGTGGCGCGCAAATCGCCCGCACAAAAGGCAGGCGTTGAATCTGGCGAAATTATTATTGCCGCCAACGGACAGGCACTGGCCGGCCGTAACGCCGCCGAAACATTGGACCGCATTGTCCAAGACAGTGACCAGCGTGCGGTTAACCTGACGCTGTCACGCGACGGGGCCGAGCGCACCGTGCGTATCAATCCGATTACTGTTTGCGCTTATCCCGTGTTGCTTGACGATGACAGCAGCGAGGTCAACGCCTATGCCGATGGTGGACGCGTGATTGTCAGCCGCGGTATGCTGCGCTTTGTTGATAATGACGAGGAACTCGCGCTTGTTCTAGCCCACGAAGTCGCCCACAACGCGCTGACACACGTTGACAAGCTGCAACAAAACGCCATGGCCGGAACGCTGGGCGGTCTGGTGGTGGACAGCCTGCTGGCCGCAGGTGGTGTATCCACCAACGGGCAGTTTGCCCGCGTGGGTGCCAACATCGGCGCCATGCAAAACTCGGTCGCTTTCGAGCAAGAGGCTGATTACGTCGGCATGTATTTTATGGCGCGCGCCGGATATAACACAGCCGGTGTTGCCGATTTCTGGCGCCGCATGGCCGCAGAAAACAGCCGCAGCATCACCGCGCGCGGGTCACACCCAACCAGCCCCGAGCGTTTTTTGGCGATCGAGCAAACCCATGCCGAAATCCAGCAAAAGAAACGCAACGGCCAACCGCTTGCGCCAAACTTCCGCCAATAAAAAAACACTTTTACGACATTGAAAAAATAGCCGCCTTCAGCTTTTGTACCAAGCTGGGCGGCTGTTTTGCTTTTTCAGCCACGCGATAGGCCGCGACTTGTTCTTCCGTGGGTTTGAAATAGCTGCCGTGCCTATACCAGGCCTCTACCGTTACGCGCTCAGTATAGACGCCTATTTTTGCTGGCCCATCTTCGCGATGCAAAACGCCGTTTGAATACCATTCCTCGGTCAGGCTGCCAGAATACAGGTATCGGCTTCTCGTCAGGTCGCCGTTGGTGTACCACTCTTCTCGTTTATTGCCGTTTTTGTATTCAATCACCAGCGCCGGGCGGTCTTGCGCGTCTAGCTCGCCCTTGCGGGCCACATATGACACCTTGCTGCCATCAGCGCCTGTAAAGCTGAATTCACCATCTTCGACGATCAGGCGGCTTTCATTCGCTGCCGCCTTCACCATACCTATATTGGCCTCAGCTACCCTTTTATGGGCTGCGGCCAGATCAAGCTCGCTGGTGGCCGTCACGGGCGCCAATAACTTTGCGCTCCAGACCTCAAGTTCAGCCACTTGCAGCAGACGGCTTTTTTGATATTCAGGCAGCACAGAATCTGCACCAAACAATTGCGGATAAGCTTCGACAATAACCGACAGGTCTTTGTTGCCGTTTTCAGACCAGTCTTTGTAGGTCGCGCCTTCTTCAAGGGCGGTTTCAGGCTTGGCATCAATCGCCTGTGTTCTTTCAACCGCATAAAGCATAAAGGGATTATCAAGCCTGAGATAGCGCTGCATGGCGAAACAAGCCATCATTGAAAGATAGTCAACCATCTCTGGCTCGACTGCGGCCTTGATATTGCCCAAGATGTCAAAATAGCTTTCGACTGCATCAAAAAGTTCCTGATGTTGCGTGCTGTCCATTCTTTCGAAAACACGCCCGTGGTTTAACATCAACCAGCTTTCATAGATTTGCGGTGAGCGATCGGAAAAAGTCTTGCCAAAATAACGATCGCCCCATTTGCGCAGGCCCGCGCCCTCGTCAAGCGAGGTGCCGCCAGCTGTCTTTGCAATCGCCGAGTTCAGCAGCTTGTTCGCCGAGCCAGCGCACCACGTCGCCAAGGCTGACGATGTAGTTGCC
>JBEIPH010000159.1:0-4058 GCA_040377115.1 Micavibrio sp.
ACGGAAAGATTATTCTGACTGTGGCCGATAATGGGCCGGGCATCGCGCCTGCGCATCGAACCAGGGTATTTGAGCGTTTTTATCGTATTGATAAGTCCCGCACAATCGGCACCGGCCTTGGTCTTGCCATGGTAAAATGGGTGGCGGATATTCATGGCGCTCGAATTGATATTTCCGATAATACTCCGCAAGGCGCAGTTTTTACTGTCAGTTTCCCCCAGCAATAATTTTTGATTTTTTGTGCAGGCTTCAGGTGGGCTTCAGCTTCCCCTGACAAGCTTGAAACATGAAAGGCCCTCAGACCCGCGCCGCCCCTCCCGGTCGCGGGTCCCCTCGGGGGGACGAAAAAACATGTTTGCACTGCAATTCTCTCATACTGAACAAAACGCACAGCTGCTGTTTGATAATAGCCGCTTGCGTCGCCTAACAGCACTGACGCCAAGCGTGATAGACATCACCCGCTGTTTTATGCCTGAACGCCAGCGTGTTGAAAATTTTATCCGCACCATCTATCGAGACCACTATGATGCCGATATCACAGTAACCTACCCGACTCTGATGAGCGTGCGTAATGCTGATGGTGAGATCCTGGCCGCTGTCGGCTTCAGGCTTGCCAGCGAAGCGCCTTTATTTCTAGAGCAATACACCCGCGCACCGATCGAGCATATGCTGAGCAGCATTTATGCGGAGGACATCAGACGGGATGAAATCGTTGAAATTGGCAATCTGGCTTCTGCGGGAAAGGGGGCTTCGATTTTCCTTTTTGGTGCTATCTCTTCGTATTTGCTTAATCGCCATATTAGCTACGCCACAGTCACGGGCACTGAACAATTACGCAAGCGTTTCCGTTTGCTTGGACTGCAACCGCACACGCTGTGTAATGCTGACAGGTCCTTGCTGGAAGACACACAAAACAACTGGGGTAGTTATTACGCAACGCAGCCCAAAGTTCTGGCTGGATCTTTGGAGGCAAGCATGGCCCAGCTCAACCGCCAGCTGGGTGCTCGCTATCTTGAAAATGGCATTACGCTTTTACCACGCCTGCACCACCGTTCAGCAGGGAGCTTATAATCATGCAATTTATATTAGAACACGCACTCTACAGATATGGAGGAAGAATCGCGCTCAGCGATGGTAAAAACCATCTAACCTATGCTGAGCTCGATAAAAATATTGGACAGTATATGCGCCGTCTACAAGTTGCAGGCTGTAAGCGTCTGGCAATCCTTGGCGATAACAGTATTGCCTGGGTTTTGTGGGATATGGCGGCTCTGCGCCTGGGTATCGCTTGTGTACCGTTACCGCCCTTCTTTACAGCTGAGCAGCAAACGCAGGCTATCAAGGCCGCTGGAGTCAGTCACATTGCACATGAGGGGGAATTAACCGCCGTCATCGCCTATTCACAGCCCATCATTCCCTATGGCACTGCAAAAATCACTTTTACCTCGGGTTCTACCGGCACGCCAAAAGGTGTTTGCCTGTCCGAAGAGGGCATGATTGGCGTCGCCGCTTCTATCGTAGAGCATCTTGGCGCAGGTCAATCAGAACGTCACCTATGTATATTACCACTGGCGATCTTGCTTGAGAATATCGCAGGTGTTTATACAGCAATGCTGGCTGGGGCCACAGTTATTCTGGCTGACGCCGGCACACGCGGCATGAGCATGCCTTTTGCGCCCGATTTTGTTCAGATGCTGCGTGCAATTGAGGAACATGGCGCTACCAGCGTTATTTTAGTACCCGAGCTACTCCGCGGTCTGCTGACGGCGATAAAGCAGAAGGGGCAAATGCCTGCCAGCCTGCGCTTTGTCGCTGTTGGAGGCGCGCGCGTGCCCGCTGACTTGCTTGAAGCAGCCAGAGTTCTGGGGCTCCCTGTTTATGAAGGCTATGGCCTCAGTGAATGTGCTTCGGTCGTCAGCCTCAATGCGCCGGGGAACAATACACCAGGCAGCGCGGGTAAGTTACTGCCTCATGTCGAGGCTACAGTTTCTGACGGTGAACTGGTGGTCAAAAATACGGCATTCCTTGGCTATCTGGGCGATACGGTTCCGCCACCTGTGGTTCTACATACGGGTGATCTTGCCCGCATTGACGAGGAAGGCCGTGTTTACCTTGAAGGACGCCGCAAAAATCTGATTATCACCAGCCATGGACGTAATATCTCTCCTGAATGGATCGAGAGTATTTTACTAGGAAAGCCGGAAATCGCGCAAGGCGTCGTCTATGGTGATGGCCAACCACACCTTGGCGCAGTCATTGTGCCATCACATACGAATGCTGATATTGAATCCGCTATTAAGCGCACGAATGCGCAGCTACCAAGCTATGCGCATATTGTTGACATCATTTGCGCAGCACCTTTTAGCGCTGCAAACGGACTATTGACAGGCAATGGCCGCCCTGTCCGCTACAAAATCCTATCCACCTACACAGAGGAGAAAACCATGACTTTCTATGACAGACTGCAAAAAGAAACCGCGACTGCGCGACAAGAGCTTTACAGCGTTCCCCAACTCATCAACGCCCTCGTAGGGGAGATTAGCCGGGAAACTTATATCGCCTATCTGACCGAAGCCTTCCACCATGTACGTCATACGGTACGCTTCATGATGGCGATGGGCGTTAATTTGCCTGAAAATAAGAAATTCCTACACGATGCGATTTCCGAATACATCGAGGAGGAAAAGGGTCACGAGGAATGGATACTTAACGACATTGCCGCCGCCGGTGGAGATAAAGAAGCTGCGCGCGCAGCCACGCCAAATCTTGAAACCCAAGTGCTGGTTGCTTACAACTATGACTATATTGCGCGCAAAAATCCTGTTGGCTTTCTGGGGATGGTATTTATGCTCGAAAGCACGTCGACGCAGATAGCCAGTCAGGGTGCTGATGCAATCCTTAAAGGCCTGGGCCTACCAAAAAACGCTTTCACCTATCTTTACTCGCATGGCGCGCTTGATATCGAGCATCTCAGCTTCTACGAAAAGCTGGTCAATCGTATTGATGATCCGGCCGATCAGGCTGCGATTATCGAGGTGGCTAACAACACCTTCCGTCTTTTTGCCAATGTACTGCGTGTACTTCCGATGGACCGGAGCCAGCGTCATGCAGCTTAAAGGAAAAAGCATTTTTATCACGGGTGGCACTGGCGGTATTGGCCGCCCGCTTGTCGCTTTGCTAAAAAAAGCAGGAGCAAGCGTTACCGTTTATTTGCGCCCGCCGGATGGCAGTCTTGGTGATGAGCTGGATCGTGTATGCGCGGATCTATCCAAGAACGCACCTGATATACTGATCAATCTGGCTGGATATAATGTCTTTTCACGTTGCGAGGCACAGGACTGTAAAGACATTCTTGATATCAACCTATTGGCACCAATCCGGTTAATACAGGCCGTTTTACCTGCCATGCGCCGTCGCAAAAGTGGTGTGATTGTAACCATCGGATCAATGACGGCGTTAATACCGCTACCCCATATGACCTGTTACGTTGCCTCAAAAGCCGGTCTAAAGGCTTTTGCCGATGCATTGCGACGCGAGGTGCAAGGCAGCGGGATTGTCGTGACTCATGTCACGCCGCGCGCTGTAAATACTGGCGCGAATAAAGGATTAAAGGCTGAGCTAAATGCCAAAACAGGCGTAACACATGATGCACCCGAGTATGTCGCCAAAAGAATTGTAAAAGCAATTATTAATGATGAGCATGATGTGCGCATCGGTTGGCCTGAGCGTTTCTTTGCCGTTCTTAACAGTTTGATCCCCGCGCTCATTGACCGGGCATTGCTTAAAAACCGTGATATCGGCGAGAGCATACTCACCGCCGCACAAAAACACTAACCCTTGAGGAGAATAACCATGAACCCAACCCCATTTATGACTGTTTTGCTGTTATCACTCGCAGCCGCAGCCCCTGTCCATGCGCAAATCAACACACCGTTAATGCCCTCCATAGAAAATACTGCTCCCGTCGCAAGCGACCCTGTTCTAGAGCGCGTGACCTATTTGCAAAACACCTGGGCTGACATCAAATATGGACCAGCAGATAAAGAACAAAAACTTGC
>JBEIPH010000206.1:0-3296 GCA_040377115.1 Micavibrio sp.
GACAGGGGCAAAGCCAAATAAAAAACATCGTAAAGAAAACTGTTGCGCGCGGGTTGGGTACGCGCATGTGCCACACGGGCATGCAAAAGGGCGTTTTGAATTACCGCCATGGCACGGAAACCCCAAGCCGCTTTGCAACCTCGACAGCGCTGGCCAGGCCATCTTCATGAAACCCGTTGCGCAGCCACGCGCCACAAAACCAGGTGTTGCGATGCCCCTGCATCTCGGCCGCGCGCGCCTGTGCTGCTGCGGCCTTCAGCGTATAAACAGGATGCTCAAACTCGCACACATCATAAGTCAGGCTATCTGGAATAGGCTTGATGGGGTTAAGCGTCACAAAAAGCGGGGCGGCTTTAATTGACTGCAGCTGGTTCATCCAATAGGTGACCGTCAGATCTTTGCGGGGCTGCTGGCTTTCAGCCAGATAGACCCAACTGCTCCAGCAAGCGCGGCGCACAGGCATCTGTGCGGCGTCGCGATGGAGAACGGCGGTGTTTTTCTGATACGGGAAAGATCCCAAAAAATCGCGCTCCCGATCATCGGCATCTGTCAGCAAACGCAAGGTATCGGGCGCATGGCAGGCTAAAATAACATGATCAAAAGATTCAACTGCGCCGGTGGCATCCGTGATACGCACGCTACCGTTGCTGCGCTCGACCTTGGTGACAGCGCAGCCCGTTTTGATACGGCCAGAAAAAGCCGCCGCCAGTTTTTGCAGATAGGCACGGCTGCCGCCGGTTACTGTGTACCACTGTGGTTGCTGCGTTACCGTCAACAGGCCGTGGGCCTTAAAGAAATCAACAAAGCTTTTCGCAGGAAAGCCGAGCATAACATCAAGCGGGCAGCTCCAGATAGCACCGCCCATCGGCAGGATATAATAGGGTGCAAACCAGCTGCCCATGCGCATCTTTTTAATCATGTCACCCAGCGTCAAGCCGGGGTTGCGCGCCACGGCACGTTCTGCGCCTGCGTTAAAGCGCAAGATGTCAAAAATAAACCGCCAAAAGGATGGATTAAAAAGGTTCGAGCGTTGGCCAAAAAGGCTGTTGGGGCTTTGCGCACCCCATTCGATGCGGCCATTATCAATGCTGATACCAAAAGTCATATTGCTTTTTTGCACTGGCACGCCGTAATGGCGGAACATTTTTGTCAGATAGGGATAGTTGCGTTCGTTGTAAACGATAAACCCCGTATCAACATCAACATCACTGCCGTCATGATGGATGGTCAGCGTGCGCGCATGGCCACCGATATTTTGGGCTTTCTCATAGACGGTAACATCATGGGCGGGATGCAGCAGGGCCGCAGCGCCAAGACCGGATATGCCGGAACCAATAATTGCAATCCGCGCCATGGCTTGAAAATTCTCCGTATAAAAACAGGGCCCAAATCTAGCATTGCCCCATTATTGCGTCCAGCATTTAAATAGGATATTATTGTTTAAAATCAACCAATTAAAAACGATTGATCCGGTAATCCGCGGGGCGCGTATCAAAGAGCGTGAAAATACAATCCACCCTTTTGGGTGCCGCAATTGTGGCGCTCTTGTTAACAGGCTGCAGCCCGGCGCGCCTGCTGGCCGTTGCCGGCAATAACAACAGCTTTGAACTTATTCGTGACATTTCCTATGGCGACAATCCGCGCCATAAAATGGACATCTTTCAGCCCTACAAACAAGCCGCCTCGCGCTGTGCCATTTTGTTTTTCTATGGCGGCAGCTGGCAAAATGGCGAACGTGCAAATTACCATTTCGCCGCACAGGGCTTGACGCGCAGCGGATGCGTGGTGGCCGTTGCTGACTATCGCCTATACCCTGAAGTTTCCTATCCAGTGTTTATTGAAGATGGCGCAAAGGCTTTTGTATGGCTTCAAAACAACGCCAAAACCTATAACATCAATACAAACAACCTCTATATCGCCGGACATTCTGCAGGCGCTTATAATGCCGCCATGCTGGCCGTTAAAGGCGATTTACTGCAAAGCCTTGGCGCCACACAACAAGACATTCGTGGTGTCATTGGCCTTGCTGGCCCTTATGACTTTTTACCCTTTACCGATAAAGAGATCATTGCCTTGTTTTCTACGGCGCCTGATGAACAAACGCAGCCGGTTAATCATGTCAACGGCAAAACACCGCCTTTTCTTTTGCTGACCGGCGGTGACGATACAACCGTCTTGCCCAAAAACACCGACAGCCTGGCAAAAACCCTTGTGCAACAGGGCAATCGTGTTCGCACAAAAACCTATCCCGATATCGGGCATGTCGGCATTGCCCTTGCCCTTTCGCCTGTTTTTGCAGGTAAAGCCCCCGTGATTACCGACATCACGCAGTTTATCCGCGACACTGAAGGCAACTAAACCGCGTCAAGTTTGCTTTTCGCATTCTAGCCCCTGATAAAACCGTCTAGAATAAAGACGGTAAAAAATCAGGAGGCCGCATGCCGATCAAAGCGCTTTTCTTTATCATTTTCCTTGAAGGTTACATTGTCTTATCGGCAGAGCTTCTGGCCATTCGCCTGCTCACGCCATTTACGGGCAGTGGTGCTGACACGGTATCGATCATTATTGCCGCTGTATTGCTGCCGCTTGCTTTTGGGTATTACGCGGGTGGTGCCTATCGCCCCAAATCGGGCACCAAGGGCCGCCCATCAAGCGTGCGCCATGTGTTGGCGCGCAACCTTGCCATTGCTGCGGTGTTTCTGAGCATTGGTCTTTCCTACGCCTTTCTTGATTGGTCTTACACCTGGATGCAGGCCAATACGGGTTTACACAACCGCATTATCGTAACGTCGATTTATTGCGCGATCTTTCTGGTTTATCCGGTTTTCCTGATGGGTCAGACGGTGCCGCTGGTCAGCCATTATTTTTCACGCCAGAAGCTGCCAAAAGTTGCCGGTCGCATATTGTTCTTTTCAACCATCGGCTCCTTCATGGGTGCGGTTTTTGCAACGCTGGTGCTGATGAGCTATTTTGGCGTGCATTACACCGTGATTGTAACGCTGGCCTGTATGTTCACGCTGGTGCTGATGTTATCACGCAAGCTGTTCGCCCCTGCCGCACAGGTCACGCTGGTGGCGCTTGGCGTCTGTATCGTGCTTAACAGTCCGCAAATGATGGCGCGGCTTGGCATTATCCTCAATAACAAGTACAGCACGGTTCAGATCATTGACTATGAAGACGCTGGTGTGCGCTCTTTTGTGCTTAACCGTACTCAGGCCTCGGTCATCTATCGCTATTCAGATGAAACCTATGGGGAATACACGCGCTTTATTGATGAAAACTATCTTTTTCCCATC
>JBEIPH010000042.1:0-6906 GCA_040377115.1 Micavibrio sp.
AGCGCCATTGCTGATAACGGCTGACCAGCAGGCTCATCAGCAATCCGACAAGGGGGTCAAGATGCATGATGCGCTCGCGCAGGAAATCGGGGGAGATCAGGAATACTTCGGTATCCTCGACTGCAACAGCGGTGGCGCTGCGTTTGCCATCACCCAGCAAAGCGGTTTCGCCAAAAACCTCACCCTTGCCAAGACGGACCAACGCCTTGCGCTCGCCCTGCCGCAGGGTTGAAATTTCAACCAGCCCGCTTTCGATGATATACGCATTGTCGCGGTCATCATCTTCGCGGAAAATAACATCTCCCTTGCGAAAACTGGTCCGCAAGTTGTGAAAATCGATTTTAAGTGTGGGTTTTTGCAGAGGATTGGACATTTTTTCCCATGGTTGCCGTTATGACAGGCATGGTACATGATAGCCAAATGCACGTTAATATATTATAAAGAAGATATGGCAACCAAAGGCAAAAACGTAGGAAAATCATCGACAACAGAGGGCGGCAACGACCTCTTTTCTGCGATTCCCGAAAAAGATGCCACCCCCGCCGGTGCCAATGCCCCAACAGAGCTGAGCGTTTCAGAGCTGAGCCAGTGGCTGAAAAAAACAATCGAGGAAAAGTTTTCGTTTGTGCGCGTGCGCGGTGAACTCTCGCGCATCACCGTTGCCAAATCGGGGCATTTGTATACCGACCTCAAAGATGCCGACGCTGTTATTAACGCCATCTGCTGGAAGGGTACCGTGGGCCGCCTTGGTCTGGTGCCCGAGGAAGGCATGGACGTTGTCGTCACCGGTCGCTTGACCACCTATCCCGGTCGTTCAAACTATCAGCTGATCATCGAAACGATGGAACTGGCCGGGCAAGGGGCGTTGCTCAAGCTGCTCGAAGATCGAAAAAAGAAATTGGCAGCCGAAGGCCTGTTTGACGCCGCGCGTAAACGTCGCCTGCCTTTCCTGCCCAAACGCATTGGCGTGATTACATCACCCACGGGTGCCGTCATCCGCGATATTATTCACCGCCTGCAAGACCGCTGCCCCAGCCATTTGTTGTTGTGGCCCGTCGCTGTGCAAGGTGCCAACGCAGCCGCTGAAGTAATTGCGGCCATTAAAGGTTTTAACGCCCTGCCCGCAAATCATCCGCTGCGCCCCGATGTGCTGATTGTGGCGCGTGGCGGCGGCAGTCTTGAAGACCTCATGCCCTTTAATGATGAAGCGGTGGTGCGTGCGGCCGCCAGCAGTGCTATTCCGCTGATTTCTGCGGTGGGGCACGAAACCGACACCACCTTAATTGATTACGCCGCTGACTTACGCGCCCCCACACCAACGGCAGCCGCCGAGCTGGCCGTGCCAGTCAAACGTGATTTGATCGCGCAAGTGATTGACGATGGCCAACGCCTGACCAGCGCGTTGTTACAGCGCCTCAATCATGCACGCACGAAATTATCGGGCCTTGCCCGCGGGCTGGGACAGCCACAACGATTGCTTGAAACCCGCCGCCAACGGCTTGATCACGTGGCCCTGCGCCTTGATCACGGCCTGACCAAATGGATTTCGCAAAAGAACTTACGCCTTGAAAGCATCGCCGCACGTCTGCGCCCCCATATGCTGGAAGGCAAATTGCGCGAGAAAAAGCAAAAATTATCAGGCCTTGGCGCCTTGCTGGAAAGCCTGTCGTTTGAACGCGTGCTCGAACGCGGGTATGCCGTTGTTTATGATCGTGATGGCAATATCATCAGCCAGACAGACAATGCCAAAGGCGACATGACGCTGCGCCTGCGTGACGGTCAACTGCCAATCAAGCGCGTGGACGGTTAAGCCGCGCTTCAAACACCGCCTGAAGACCAAGCCCCGCCATAATACCGCCCCAAACAACCACGCCATATACCAGCGTGTCGAGCTTGAATATGCCGTGCACGCTAACAGCCAGCGCACCAGCGAGTGTAAAAATCCACAGCAGCGCGATAAACATCAAATTGGCGCGATCCTGCAGACAAAAGGCCGCCCATGGCGCAACGGCTGCTGCCACCGTAAACACCAAAAGCGGCACTTGCGGTGCATCCACCCTGCCGGTGATGCTGAAAATCAGCATAGCGGTCAGCGCCAAAAGGGCCGCCAGCCAGCCATAGCAGGCAATTTGTGCCAGCGTGGGCCGCTTTGACAGCACGCCTAAAATAATCTGCACTGGCAGCATGAAAAAGGGAAACGCCAGCTGCCCGAAAAACAGCAACAGCACAGGCGTCCATACCGCTGATAGCGGCACGTATTCCAGCAACCATACGCCGCTGACAACGCTGGTCGCGATGCTGAGATAAACAAGCGGGTTAAGGCTGCGGGCGATAAGTTCTGAATACGTCATACCCGCGCCTCAAAACTGCGATATTTAGAACGGGATCTCGTCGTCCATGTCGCTGCGACCACCGCCGCTGAACGATCCGCCGCCACCGCCGGATGCAACCATGGCAGGCTCTTCGTAATCGTTGGCCATACCACCGCCGGCCGACGCACCGCTGCGACCATCCAGCAAGGTCAGCTCGCCGCGATAGGGGCGCAGGACAACTTCGGTTGAATATTTTTCAACGCCATCTTTGTCCTGGTATTTACGGGTTTCCAGTTGGCCTTCCAGATAAACCTTGGAACCTTTTTTCAGGTAACGCTCGGCAACGGTGATCAGGTTGTCGTTAAAAATCGACACGCGGTGCCATTCGGTGCGCTCTTTTTTCTCGCCCGATGCTTTGTCTTTCCAGCTTTCGGAAGTTGCCACTGACAGGCTGCAAACACGGCCGCCGTTTTGAAAAGCGCGGACCTCGGGGTCTTTGCCGAGATTGCCGATGATGATTACTTTGTTAACGCTGCCAGCCATGGTCGATTCCTTTCCGGTCACTGATAAAATTGAAGTTCTTTGTGTTTACGCGATTCAGCCAAAGCCAGCAAGGGACAAAAAGGGTACAAGCATCAATAAAATTCAATGATTTCAGTGTTTTATAATTTTATATCCGAGCCCAGCCCTTTATTTTGACATAATTATTGAAATTGATTACATTTAATAACCCCTCAAAATAACCAAAATCCGACATTAGGATCAGGCGCCCATGAAAAGATCAACCCTCCTCCCCCTGTTTCTGGCTGCTGCCGCCCTGACCGGATGCGAAAGTGCCGCCGATCAGGAACGCAAACCGGCTGTCGCTGCCGCCATGTTGGACCAGTCCCTTGCCCGCTGTGACCTGCAGGGTGACAGCAACCAAAATTACGCCCAGCGCCTGCGCGAGATTTTGAATGACTCGCGTACCTCGCATCTTGAAACGCTGCAGCGCGAAGGCGTTGTGGTATGTCTGGACCGCCGCCTGAACAACCAGCGCACCGGCATTTTTGATGCTGAAGCCGAAGGAACCTATTACCGCACTGACCGCGTATTAACCGTGATTGATAGCGGCAATAACCTTGCAAATGAGCGTTTTGGATCCCTTGATGCCATTGACCGCGGCAGCCTGATTATCGACCGTCTGTCAGACAAAGTTAATGATCACGAAACAGCCGATATGATGATCGCAAAGCGCACCGGCTGTGGCAAAAGTTGCCGCACAACCCGCCTGTACAACGCGCGTGGTTATGATACTTATGACCTTAATCCACAGCTGCGCACAGCGCCTCTTAAAAACGGTAACGGTTGGTAAATCACCAGATGAACGACGCGCAACCATCAGAAACAGAAAACAACGCCAAGGGCCGCTGGCCCCAGTTGCGTGCGCAGTTTTCTGCTGCTGCGCGGCGCGTGTTTAACAAACGCACGCTAAAGGCCGCCGCCCCCTTGCTGATGACCACAGCGCTTGTTTCCGACAGCCTTGATGAACAGCAACTAAATTTGCCCGTATGGGGCCACAGTGTTGCCCCCCAAAACAGCAGCTGGCCGATGCGCGCCGCTCCTGAAAGCATTAGCAACGTTGTGCAATGCTATCAGCCCCGCGCTCAGGAAACCTCTTTCGCTTTTAATGCCGCCCAACGCTCATGGCATGGTTATTACACCCTGTCCACCCAAGGTGGCATCACCAGCCGTTTGCTGCACGCCGCCGCCGTGCGCGAGCGTATTGAAGCCTGCGTCAGCACCAGCGCCACCGAGAACGCACGCTATGCCCGCACAACACGTCAAGTTGGCGTTCAGGAAAGCCTGAGCGAACAAGATCAGCTGCGCGCAACCGCGCATGGCATAGCCCACGCCCTGATGCTTCAAACCGGCGAGGCCGAGGCCAGACCCAATGAGCAGCTGAGCAGCCGCCTCAGCCGCCGCCTGTTGGCCGAAGCCCTTTCAATTACCGTCGAATACATGATTGCCGCAGAACTTCGCGTACAGGGTGATCCCTCTGTCTGGAACATGTTAAGCCAGGAAAACCACCCAGGCTTCAGAGCTTTTGAACAATCGCTTGCCCGCAACCGCTTTGCCTTTGATGGCCGCCCCTTGATGCTGAGCACACTGCAAGCAGCTGCCACCGAAGCCGCCAACAGCCTGATGCGCGAAAGAGATTTCATCGCCTTCCATGCCGATGACGTCATGCGCGACGCACTGGCGGAAATCAGCCTTGGCAATGTGCAGGCACCTGATGCCGCGGCAACTTTTGACGAGGCCGATGCTCGCAAACTTTCGACATGGCATATCCAGGGTGAACGCAGCATTGATTTCAGCAGCCAAATCCGTCTGGTTTCGAACCAAGAGCTTGTCAGCATTGCCCGCGACACCGCCGCCCGAATTGAAGGCCTTGAGCAAATCAAAGCCAGAAAATTCAACTACCGCGCCCCGCAAGCCTTCATCACCAATAACGCCTATAGCAATCTAAAAGCCAGCGAACTGTCTGGCTGGATGCAGCGCACGCAGGGCAGATACACCGTAACGCAGGCGATGACGCGCGCGCTTAATAACAACCCCGTGTGGCAAAGCCGTTCAACCGGCGCTGTTAACAGGGCGCTTCAATACGGCATTCAGGCGGATTATCACTTTAACCAAGCCCCCACCCAGTCATCCGCCCTGTGGCGCAGCATGCACATGATCCGCTCGCACAGCCCGATGGTTGGCGTGCCGTTGATCAACCATGCCAGCCGCAACGATGTTTTCATGTGCTATAGCGAAACAATGTATAACGCCGCAGGCATGTGGTCGCCTTCCGCGGGCACGCTTTTTATCAACCCGGCCTCGCGTGGCCAGGCCTTTGAGGGTTTGCCGACCTTCGCGCATGAAATGATGCATGCCGTACAAAGCCGCCACACGGATCAGATCCCAAACACCAATTATTCTATTTACGACCTGCAAGCAAAGTCACTGGCCAGCGAAGCTGCCGCCCGCACGGTCAGCACCCTGACCACCATCGAAATGTATGCAAACGGCGGCATTCCACGCGCCCGTGCAAATGTTGATGGCCGTATTTTTGACGTCATGATCGAGGCTTTTGAGGGGGACGCCTCGGGTGACCGCCGCACAGCGCTTGAAGCAGCCGGCCTTGCCGGATACCGCCAAATGTACACGGTACAGTGGTGGCTGAATGCCTATAACAGCCGCATGATTGGCAACTTCGTTGGGCGCCTGAACAGTCAGAACCTGCAACCACCAAAACCAAACGAACTTGAAATTGACACCTTGCGGCTGATGGGCCGCGTATCTGATGACCTTAACTTCACGCGCAATCTGCGTCAGTTACCCAGCGACATCGAACGCTTTGGCGACAACAACCAAATGCGCCAGATGTTTGCGTGGCTGCACTATCAGCACCTGTCAAAAACTTTTGGTGCACAAAGCGAACAAGCTGTCGCTGAACACAATCTCTTGCAGCGTGATCGCAATCCCTATCTGCGACTTGATCTTGCAACCTATACCCAAGAAATTGGCAAGGTTGGCGACCCTGGTTACTTCCTGCGCATCGCCAATCATTTGGTCGGCATTGGACCGCCCTTGATTATCCCGCCCGCTGGCCTTCAGCGCAGCAATCTTGTCTGCTCCTAGACGCGGGTATCCCGCACATCACTATTTTTGTGCGGCGTAGCATTTGACAAATGCCTGTTATCGCTTGCCTATTAAATGTGTTATGACTTTACAATATGGTTATTTAATTTCGTTTGACCGCTATTTCCAGATCTTTATGATCGCTTTCACCCACAAAAATATCATCTTATAACCCGCAAACACGGGAGAAGGATATTACAGATGAAAGCCGTTAAACGCTCGACCACCGTTTTTGCTTCCACCTTCGCCGCCGCCACGCTTGGCCTTGCAGCTGTACCAGCAACTGCCCAAGACGCCGCACCAACAACCACAACAGCAACACAACCAAGCGCTGCGAATACAAATACGCCCGTGGTTGTGGCACCGCTCACAAGCACAGATCTGCCCGATCTGACAAACTTTGATGTGCAAAGCATGATCAACACCAGATCACGCGATGCCAATTACCTCTGCCCCGATGGCACACAATCCTGCTGGAGCGAAGATGACCGCAAGGCACAGGCCCTGATGGAATTCCGCACCATGATGATGGTAACCACCCTTGGCTGCTATCGCCGCCCGGAACTTGCCAATCTGCACGACTATTACAATTCACTGCTGACCAAAAACACCGACATGTACAAAACGGCCTATACCCGTGTTGGCGTTAAATTTACCGCTCTTGCCGGCGCACCACGTGCGGGTATGCGCGCGCAAGACACGCTTTCCACAACCAACGCCAACATTTACTCCAGCGTTGCCAATAACGAAGGCTTCTGTGCGACGGCGGGTGCCCTGCTGCGTCATGCTGCCAGCTTGAACTCGTCAGATGAACTGGCTGCGTTGTCTTACCGCGTTATCATGCGCCCGACACCGGCCGCCATCACACAACAGCCAGCCCCTGGTCCAACCCCACCCCCGCTGAGCTGAAAATAAAGCACTCCCCAAA
>JBEIPH010000050.1:0-6767 GCA_040377115.1 Micavibrio sp.
CGCGCCAACAAGGTGATCGATGCCAGTCCCGACGCGCTGTTGGCCATGGATAATGCGGGCCAGATCCTTTTTATTAGCGAACACTATAAACAATCCTATCCACACAGTGCCCCTTGGCTGGTGCCTGGACGCAACGTGATCGAGGCCTATGACAAGGTGGCACGCGAGATCGGCTTTGCCGACCACGACCCGCGTTACAAAGCCATGATGGACTGGTGGGCGATGCCGCGTGGCAGCAAGGAATTCCGCCTGAACAACGGCACATGGCTGCGCCTGCGCGCCAAGGTTATGCAGGACAACCGCGGTGTGGTTGTTTCAACAACCAATATAACCGATTACAAACGCCAACAGATGCAGCTGGCCGAAAAATCGGCAGCGCTTGAACAGGCGCTGGAAACCGAGCGCGGGATTGTCGAGCAGCAAAAAACCTTCGTTTCCATGGTCAGCCATGAATTCAGAACGCCTTTGACGATTATCGATGGCAATGCGCAGATTATTCAAAGCCGCGCAGCCAAGCTTGACCCCGAGGCGATTATCACGCGCGCTGGCACGATCAGATCTGCGGTTGACCGTCTGGTGCGGTTGATTGAATCAATTCTTTCTGCCCATATGCTCGACAGTGGTCGTCTAAGCGTTGAGCCTGCGCCTTGTGATATTTCGGGCATTCTGAGAGCTGCGATCAATGACCAACAGGATTTGTCGCCCTCGCACAAAATTCGTTTTGATCTGCGCGACCTGCCCAAAAAAATGGAACTGGATGAAAAGGTCATCCGCCAGATGATGGCAAACCTGCTGTCAAACGCGGTCAAATATTCTCCGGGCAAGGATTTGGTCGAGGTTGTTTCCTTTGGTCTTGATAACAAGGTTACAATCGAGGTGAGGGACCACGGTGTTGGTATCCCTCAAAAAGAAATGTCACGGGTGGCGAGCAAGTATTTCAGGGCATCAACCGCAACGGGTATTCCTGGTACAGGTCTGGGGCTTAGCTTGGTCAAGCAATTCGTCGAGTTGCACCATGGCGAATTCAAAATAGACAGCACCGAAGGTGTTGGTACAGTAGTGACGGTGGTTTTGCCGCTGGCTGGGCGGTTAGATCAGAAAGGTTAGAAACTTTAACCTTTCATTAACCACTAATATGGTAATAATTACATGCGCGGCGATAAACGCGCAGGCGATAAAAAACGAGGGGGAGCGGCACAAGGTGATGGCAAGAATTCTACTGATAGAAGATGAGCCACAGGTTCGTGAAATGCTGGTCGATGAACTGGCTGAACGTGGGCATAGTGTAATAGAGGCAGCCAACGGGGAAGAAGGCCTGCGCATTCTGATCGATGCCGAGCCTGATCTTGTTTTGTGTGACCGCGCCATGCCGGGGATGTCTGGTTATGACGTGCTCGAGCGTTTGCGCGGCGCCTACCCGCAATATGATGAAGTGCCTTTTGTCTTTTTGACCGCCCTGACCGATCCGCGTGATAAGGCCGCGGTCGAACACCTGCGGCCATCAGCTTACATAAACAAGCCGGTGGATTTCGGATCGCTTAACGACAAGATCAACAGCCTGCTGGGCAGGTAAACGAATTCAGCTTTGGAGGCACCAAAGAAAAACCCCCGTCCGTTTCCGGCGGGGGTTTTTTTGAAAGGGGTGGGTAACCAAGTGGGGTTTTGGGGTTTCAGGGGAGTTAGCTGCCTGCTTGATTACCCTGACCAGCTTGCGCCGATCAACTCTGTGGCCTTGTTGAGGGGCCGAATTTCGTGGCTGATATCGCGAAGTGCGAAACGACTCGATATCATCCTTTACTTTTGAATTGCTTAATCACAATTAAGCGCCAAACGATTCAAAAATCAAGACAAAATCACATCGCTTTACAGCGTGGCGGCAAATTCGCATGCACCGGATGATTCTGCAAGTGCTTTTTAGGGTGCACTTTAAGTGATTGTTTAAGTTAATTTTTTAGCTTCAGTTGATCTCGTAGCTATTTGATTGATTTGGTAAAATCCAAAAATTCTTCAACATGGCCGCTGACTTTGACCTTGCGCCAGATCTGGCGGATGACACCCTTGTCATCGATCAAAAAGGTGGCGCGATCAATACCCATATACTTGCGACCGTACATCGATTTTTCAACCCAGGTGCCAAAAGCCTCGCAGATGCTGCCGTCCTCATCCGAGATCAGGTCAAAGGGCAGTTCGAATTTTTTGGCGAACTTGGCGTGGGATTTCAGGTCGTCTTTTGAAACGCCATAGACCTTTGCCTTGGCGCGGGTGAATTTGGGCAGGTTATCCCTAAAGCCACAGGCCTCGGTCGTGCAGCCGGGGGTGTCATCCTTGGGGTAAAAATAAAGGATGGTGGTCTGGCCCTTCAGGTCCTTGTGGGTAATCGGGCCATCCTCGGTCAAACCTTTGAAGGCTGGAACTTTATCGCCAATATCAAGGCTCACGGTTTTTTGCTCCTTTGGGGGCTGGTGGTTGGCCGACGATCATTACACTGAAGTGTTTTAATTTTGCCTTTTCATCGGCAAGGTAGGAGATAGGATCTTTTCCAGTCGGGGCAAGTACCCTGAAGGGCCGATTAAGGCCCTCGGCGGTCTTGAGTATTTCTGCCACTTTTTCATCGGTGGCGTCGGCAGGAAGCGCAACAGCCAGAAATCCAGCATCGGCATAAAGCGCCGCGCGCTTTTCCGGAGACATGGCGCTGTGGCGGGCAGGATCATCGACGATATTCACACGGTATGTAATGGCGGTGTCATCTCGAAAATGCTTGATCAAACGGCGCAGGCGGTCATATCCGGCATCATCAAGTGCCAGCTCTCGTACATCGAAGTAAATATCGCTGACGATGTTGCTTTTGACTTCCCACGACTTTATCAAACGTATGATGTCGTCGCTTAGCGGGGCTATATCACTGTCGCTGTCGAGATCTGCAATACCGATATGCAGATCCATCTGCCGTTGCGGAAAGTTTTGTGGCGTTATATCTGCACCTTCGTAAAGAGCTTCGCCGTTCTCTCCGAGGGACAGGTAGCCCTGCCACACGAGTAGGGCGCTGCCATCATCTGGCAGGCTGGCAGCATCTTGCGTATTGCCAACAAAACGGAAGCCAACCAAGGGTTGCTCTGGTGGCTGCATCGCCAGAAACTTGTTCGGCTGCAGGTCATACCATGTCATCAGGCCGATAATCACGCTTGCGATCAGGGCAGTCCAAAAAATCTGGCGGCGGTTTTGCTCTTTCGGATTAAGTTTTTTGGCGGTCATCAGGGAGTAACCTCATAAGTCGCGTTAATGCTTAGGTTCAGGGTTAGTTCACCCGGCGATACGGGTGTTGACGCGGCGGACATGTCGGCCGCCATCGCACGAATTGCGGGGTAGGGGGTTTGGGGCATAAAACCGGCCTGTTCATTGAGTGAAACCAGTCGCGTAACCTTAACGCCTGCAGCACCGGCATAAATATCGGCGCGGCGGCGCGCTTTTTTAACGGCTTCGTTGCGTGCTTTGTCCATCAGGGCGTCTTTGTCTTCGATACCGAAATGGGGGCCGTTGATCTGGTTAGCGCCCTGCGCAACGAGCGTGTCAATCACAGGGCCGATTTTGTTGAGGTCGCGCAGCGTAATGTTGACGCTGTTGGTTGCCTGATAACCTGTGACCACAGGCGCCTGATTTTCGACATATTTATATTGGGGGCTGATATTTAAACCCTCTGTCTGGAAATCTTTGGTGGGGATACCTGCCTTGGTAAGCGCTGCGAAAACGGCGTTCATGCGGGTGCTGTTTTCCTTGAGCGCGCCATCCGCCGTTGCGGCCGTCGTCACCACACCTGCGGCCAAAGTTGCCATGTCTGGGGCGGCTTTGATATCGACCTGTGCGGAAACATTAATAGTGGACAATGTTTCTTTGGTAATCTCTTGCGCCTGTGCGCTATGGGTGGTTGCCAATACGGCCAGCAGGCAAAGTGCAAATAATCGTTGCATGGAAAACTCCCTTTCGTGGACTATTTCTTTCAAGCCGGATAATATCTTGAAACGGGCAGTGACGCAATTTCGGTATTATGGAACAAAAAGAAACGATCATTTCAAGTGCTGCCAATCCGGTCATTAAATGGCTGCGCGGCCTTGCGCTCAAAAAACACCGCGAGGAAGACGGCGTTTTTATTATCGAGGGCGCGCGCGATGTGCAGGCCGCCATTGGCCTTGGCTGGAAATTGCACACGCTGATCTCTACGCCAGATGCAAAACCGCTGGCAGGCAAAAAAACAATTATTACAGCCGACCTGATGCAGCGCGTAACGGGGCGCGACAACGCGCAAGACACGCTGGGGGTTTTTTACCAACGCTTTAGTGATGTAACTGAAATTGCACACGGCCTGTGGCTGGGACTGGAAGAAATTCGCGACCCCGGCAACCTTGGCACTATTTTGCGCACGGCACATGCGGCAGGGGCCAAGGGGATTGTGTTGATTGGTGCCTGTTGTGATGCTTTCTCACCCGAGGCGGTTGCCGCCAGCATGGGGTCAGTGACGGCTGTCAAAATACACCGTATGACGCAGGATGAATTTATTATGTGGCGCGCATCTTATAAGGGGGGCGTGCTTGGCACCCATTTGCAGGGAGCCGTTGACTATCGCAAGGCAAGTTACACGCCTGACTGCCTGATCGTGATGGGCAGCGAGCATAAGGGCCTTTCCGATGCGGTTGCCGCAAAATGCGAACAAAAGGTGATTATCCCGATGCCGGGCGGCACGGAGTCCCTGAATGTGGCGATCGCCAGTGCACTGATGTTGTTTGAGGCGCGCAGGGTTTTAGAAAATTGACCGTGCCAACCAGATAAAACAGGGATTTACCGATGATTTCAAAGCATTATTTTCGCCTGTCGCTGGTGGCTGCACTGCCGCTGATCGTGGCCTGTTCACAGACACCGGACTATTCGCGGCCTGCTGTGGGCACGCGCGATAGCTTCAGCCAGCAATCAACCGCCAAAGACGCCATTCAGGCCGACAAAATCGCGCAAAACTGGTGGACGGCTTTTGGCAGTGCCGAGCTCAACGGTCTGATCGACCGCGCCCTTACCAATAACCTTGATCTGCGCGCGGCTGTTGCGCGGGTGGAACAAGCACGCGCTGACGCCAAAATTGCCGGTGCCGATTTGTTGCCCTCGCTTGATGGTGGTCTTGGCGCAGGCCGTGAATTTGAAAATCCGGCTTCGGGTTCTTCTACGCGTGACACGCGCCTGACCGCTTCGCTGGCTGTGGCCTATGAAGTGGACCTGTTTGGCGGTAACAAGGCGGGCAGGGACAGCGCACGCGCCAGCCTGACGGGCCGCGAGCTTGAACGCGAAGCCGCCAACCTGATGGTGATGGCTGATGTGGCGCGCACCTATTTTAATCTTGTGAATGCCTACGAGCGCCTGAAAATCGCCGATGACAATATCCGCAATGCCCGCGAGCTGCTGGATATCGTTGAGCAACGTCTGGAGGCCGGCGCCGCATCGCGCCTTGATATCGCGCAGCAAAAATCAGCCCTTGCGACGACGCAAGCAACGCGCGCCAATGTCGCCCGCCTGATTGAAACCAATGAAAACGCCTTGGCGGTGTTGCTGGGTGAACCACCCAAGAATATCAAGGTTACGGGGCGCAGCCTGTCAAAGCTGAAAGTCCCCACGATTGCCACAGGCCAGCCTTCGCGTCTGCTTGATCGTCGCCCCGACATCCGCGCGGCTGAACAAGACCTGATCGCTGCCAATGCCGATATTGGCGTGGCGCGTGCGGCGTTGTTCCCCTCGCTGACACTGGGGCTTGATGCAAGTGCGGTGCGCCTTGGTCTTGGTGATCCGACTGCGACTGCCCTTAGTATTGCGTCTGCATTGGCTGTGCCGATCTTTCAGGGCGGGCGGCTTGAAGGTGGCGTTGAAAAAGCAACAGCGCGGCAAACCGAGCTTGCTGAAATCTATCGCTCAACCGTTCTGGTTTCTTTCCGCGAGGTCGAAGACGCCCTTGCCAGTGTGCAGGCCGCAAGTGCCCGTGAAAACGCGCTGGCGGTTGCTGCACGCGAAGCGACCGAGGCCTATAACCTGTCACGCGAGCTTTACAATGCAGGATCAGTTGATTTCCAGACGTTGCTGGATGTGCAACGCGATGAACTGGCCGCCAAAGACGCCTATTCTCAATCGCGCAACGAGCGCCTAGCTGCCGCCGTCGACCTCTTCCGCGCCCTTGGCGGTGGGTGGGGCGGATAAAAGAATGGGCGCGCTCGCATTACTATTAATTGTATTTAATTTAGGTTTAATCCTATTAGCTGCGCGCAGTTTTTTTTCTGTTCTAGATAGCCCGACTGACGCGGCCATGTACCTTTTGATTCTTGGAGTGTCTGTCGCAAATATCCGCCATGCTTATAAGTGCGGATCGAGTATGTTTCAAAAAAAGGTCGGCGGACGGTGGTGGCTTTTTTTCTTCAACCTGATCACGACAATTTTGAGTTTGAATATACTTATTTATGGGGATTCAAGCTCCAAATTTTTTGGTGTCTGCCTTTTTACCACAGCGGTCGGCACAGCTCTTTTTCTGTTTAATCTTTACCACGACGATTTAGAGAATGATTTGCATCGTGACGATCTTTCTGAGAGAACGACTCAGCCCGAATCTGTTTTTTCATCAGTAGATAGTTTTAAACACAGTATGAATCTTGTATTTGCTGGTGCGCGACGGCCCAGTAGAGAAAGAAAGTTGGCCACTTTTTCGATTTGTATTGCCTTGGTTTTGTCTTATTACGCTGCGTCGC
>JBEIPH010000238.1:0-2815 GCA_040377115.1 Micavibrio sp.
CTATAGCGACCTGATTATCGGGGCCGTATTGGTACCGGGTGCTTCGGCCCCGATGCTGGTGACCAAGGACATGCTGAAAACCATGAAACCGGGCACGATCATGGTCGATATCGCCATCGATCAGGGCGGATGTTTCGAAACCAGCCGCGCCACCACCCATAATGACCCAGTTTATACTGTGGATGGGGTGATTCACTACTGCGTGGCCAATATGCCGGGTGCGGTGCCGTTAACTTCGGCTCTGGCCCTGAACAACGCGGTTTTGCCGTATGCGCTGGCGCTGGCCAATAAGGGCTGGAAAAAAGCCCTGCTGGAGGATCAAAATCTCCGCCGCGGCCTGAACGTCTGTAAGGGTAAAATCACCCATAAAGGGGTCGCTGAGTCCCTGAATCTGGAGTATGTCGAGGCTCCAAAAGAGCTTGTTGCTTAATTTGGGGGTAAGGGCAGAAAAAGGGGTTGTAATCCCCCTTAAGTTTCTGTACTGATACCGCCACTGAGATGCGGGCGTAGTTCAGTTGGTTAGAATGCCTGCCTGTCACGCAGGAGGTCGCGGGTTCAAGTCCCGTCGCTCGCGCCATTTCAGTTCAAGGGGTTAGCCGGTAACGGCTAACCCTTTTGCTTTTGGGGCATAAACAAAAAGGCCGGGATGAACCCGGCCTTTTGTCATTAAAAGAAAATATTATAAAGAATGATCAGCGGGATCGGGATGCCGATCGCCCATAAGATAATGCTTTTCATGTTGCACCTCTTTCAGTTTTTATTGAGCGGCTTCTTCTACAACAGCACCAGCACCTTGAATGTCACGGCCTGCGCCTTCGACGGTGTTGCATGCGGTCAAACCAAGGCCTGCGAAGGCAACCAGAGCCAGCGTCAAGAGGGGGAATTTAAAGCTCATTTGAGTTCTCCTTAATTATTGTTGTTATTGTTTTTGTAAATTTTTATAGGACCCTGTCACTGGTCAGGTATCCGGATAGGAAGGCCAGCAGGGCAGCCGTTTTCGGGTTTTCGCGGATCGCATTGCTGAAATCTTCATCAACAGTGCCGATGAGGGTTGTCAGCATTTGTGCGATCTCCCGTTGCAGTCTTTGTGCCTTGCGTTGGCGTACTTTGGCCATGACAAACATTACACCGCCGATAATGGCTGCCAGGCCGAAGCTGATGGCTCCGGCTGTGAGGGCAGACATTTCCGGCGTGTTTGCCACATCCAGCCGCCAATAAGCAGCCAGAAGGAAAAACCCGATTCCAAAACAAATCAGGAAACCGGACAGGAGGAGGAGCGCTCCTTGTCCGGCAGCCTGTTTCGCTCCGGTCAGCAACCCGCCGCTGATCAATTTATCAATCAGCACATGTCCTACGAGTTGGGTAGCGACCGTCATGGTTTATCTCCGGCCCAGAAGGATACTGGCCAGCGCCCCGGCAGCGAAGGCAATCGCCATGCTTTGCAGCGGACGGGTTTTGACTTCCTGTTCCAGGCTTTTCAGTTGTGTGGATGCTTGAGCTTTCAGGCCGTCCACTTTGTCTTTCACGTCATTCGATACCGCCTTGGCTGCTTCGATGCCGTCCTGTTTCAGGTCTTTTGCCAGGGTAATGCTGTCATCCTTGATGGCGCGCAGATCTTCTTTAATGCTGTGAGCATCTGCTTGCAGGGCCTGGGCTGATTTGTGGCTATGTGGTGTGGTCATTATGATCTCCTTTGTAATATTGAAAACCGGGTTTCGTGCCGTTTCGTGTTCCCCGGTACACACACTTAACTAGGGGGCATGGGGCGTAATGTAAGCTGCTGTGCACAATGAGCACAAAATGAACACAAGTGTTACCAACCAGCCTCTTAAAATCTTAATATTTGAAGGGGTTAGATATAGTTTTAATAAAATTGACATAAGTCGTGGCGAGGGATAATTTCCGCCGATGCTGATTTTGAAAAAAGAATTTTTGAACCATTTATTACACCCGGAACAACAACGCGATTTGTTGCTGGGGTGGCTTGTTCAATTTTTGAAAAATGAAGGCGTATCGCAAAACACACGCGGCACAATGATGTCGCTGGCCACGCAATATCCGAATGATCAGGGCGTTCAATACTGCCTGCAACATACGCTGTCTTATATTGATGCCTATTACGGCAAGGCGGCGGCCTATATCATCGCGCAAGATTTAAGCGCAGCAGGCAAGGGCGGTTACAGCCGCGTCCGCAACATGGCCACGCGCAAGGCCGAAGACCTTGTTCTTGGCATGGCCCTCGAAAACCGCGCCGTCTATAAAAGCGCCGATATGGCCACGGCTTCCGCTGAAGCGATTTCCATCTGCGAACGCTTCATGACCGGAAAACTGCAAACGCCCCTGATGATCCACCAAAACGGCCAAACCCAATACCAAGCCGAAGTTAGTGTTCAGCCGGTTAAGAACCGGGATTTCTTTCATAAGCTGCAGTATTAGGCGTTTTTATGCCTTGGTTTCGTCCTGTGTTGTTGCGGCAAGCATGCGGGCCTTTCTAAAACTAGCGTAGAGCAAGGCCGCAGCAAGTGCAATCTCAAGAATTAATGGCCACAGGGCAAGATAGACACCATTTGGCTTTGGCATGAATACTGCGATTTCGCTCAGGCCATAAATTTTTGGCCCCAGAAAATAAACACAGAGCATGTAAAGAATTAAGAAGAACCCAGCATGTTTTGTTGCGCCCGGCATCAAGATCGCATGAAAAACCGTAACATCGCGAATAATGAGTAATAGAAGACCAATCGCAAGCACGATCATCTTTTGGATCTCTGCTGGTGCGGCCTGCGTCGTACTGGCGGCCATGGCTAGGATGATAAGC
>JBEIPH010000054.1:0-6585 GCA_040377115.1 Micavibrio sp.
GCATTACACCGTGATTGTAACGCTGGCCTGTATGTTCACGCTGGTGCTGATGTTGTCACGCAAGCTGTTCGCCCCTGCCGCACAGGTTACACTGGTGGCGCTTGGCGTCTGTATCGTGCTTAACAGTCCGCAAATGATGGCGCGCCTTGGTATTATCCTCAATAACAAGTACAGCACGGTTCAGATCATCGATTATGAAGATGCTGGTGTGCGCTCTTTTGTGCTCAACCGCACACATGCCTCGGTTATCTATCGCTATTCAGATGAAACCTATGGGGAATACACCCGCTTTATTGATGAAAACTATCTCTTCCCCATCCGCACCGAAGGCGCCAAGCGCGACATTCTGATTTTGGGTGCTGGCGGTTTTGGCCTTGGTCGCGGTGACGAGAAAAACAATTATGTTTACGTCGATATCGACAAGGACCTAAAGCAAGCCGCGGAAGAAAAATTCCTTGAAGAACCGCTTGGCCCCAACAAAGAATTTGTCGCCATGGATGCGAGGGCCTATCTGAACCAGACAAAAAAGCAGTTTGATATGATCGTGCTAGACCTGTGCCGCGACCCCATCAGCATGGCGGATAGCCTGGTAACGGCTGAGTTTTTTAGCAAAGTGCGCCAGCATCTTAAAACTGGCGGCGTGATGGCGGGTAATTATTTTGCCTCGCCTGGCTTTCATGATCCGTATTCACGCAATCTTGATGCCACCATGCGCGCGGCTTTCCCCAATTTAAACCGTCAGGTTATTGGTGAATTTAACGTGTGGAAGAATAGCGATGATTGGGCCAACGTGGTTTACAGCTATGTGCATTATCCGGAGCACAAGCATGAACCTTATACCGATCTTAAAAGCACCATCACGTTTGACAAGCCGACCATTCTTTTACATTAATCTTCGTAAAGCTCAGCAAAGGCAGCCTTAAGTGCCGCCACCTTTGGCCTGTCGTGGATAACGATATAAGGATTGCCCGGGTTTTTAGCGGCAAAGTCCTGATGATACTCCTCGGCGGGATAAAACTTTTCAAGCAGGCCGACCTTCGTCACAATCGGTGCCGCAAAGGCATCCGAGGCATCAAGCTCGGCTACATATCCGCGTGCAAAGCTGGCTTGTTCTGTTGTGGTGGCAAAAATTTCAGAACGATAATGGGTGCCAACATCCGGCCCCTGACGGTTAAGCTGTGTTGGGTCATGCGCCACGGTAAAATAAATCTGCAGGATCTGGCCCAGGGTTATCATTGACGGGTCATAGGTGACCTCGACAGCTTCGGCGTGGCCCGTCTGCCCAGTGGTGATGCGTTTATAGCTTGCGTCCTTTGCGGCACCGCCAGCAAAGCCCGACACGGCGGAAATCACGCCGCGGGTATGTTCAAACACCGCCTCAACACCCCAAAAGCACCCGCCAGCCAGAACAATTTTTTGCACGCCCGTCTCAACGGGGGTAGCCAGAACAGGGGCTGGTACCGCCGACATCTGTGCCACGGCATCGCTGCGGCCACTACCACCCAAGGCCATGAAAACGCCAAGCAAAACAGGAATAATCAGCATCAGGCTGTAATAAAGGCGCATCCAGAAAACTCCGTTAAAAGTGCAACTGGTGCTTTCTACGCGCCAGCCTTGGGTTTGGTTGCAGGTGTATCTGAATAAATATGCCAGTTGCCTTTGGCATCGCGCACCTTATAGACACCCTCGCCATCTGTATGGGTCACGGCGCTGTTTTGCGCCAAAACCTTGCCATGGCCACCCGGTATATCCAGCATATAAGCCGGACGGGCAATGCCAGATAGCCGTGCCCAGAGCTGCCCCATAATCTCTTGCCCGCGTCTAAGCGACAGACGGAAATGGCCAGTCCCCGTTGCCTTATCGGGGTGATGCAAATAATAGGGCTTTATTTTCATCTCGGTCAGACGGCGGTATAGCTTTTCAAGTACTGCGGCATCGTCATTGACGCCCGCCAGCAAGGTTGATTGCGACAACAGGGGAATACCTGCGGCAATAAACTTTTTGCAGGCGACGTCAACAGCAGGTGTCAGCTCATCAACGTGATTGCAATGCAAAACGGCGTAAACTGTTTTTTCTGTCTGCAAGGCGGCTATCATCTCGTCACTCACCCGTGTGGGGGCAGCGATTGGCAGACGTGTGTGGATGCGGATAATTTTGACGTGATCGATTTTTGAAAGCTCGGCAATAATCTCGCCCAACCTGCGCCGGGAGAGCACCAGCGGATCACCACCCGTTAAAATAACTTCCCAGATCGATGGCGTGGCGGCGATATACCCGATGGCTGCTGTCAGTTCATCCGCGCTTAACTGCTCGCCACCTGGCCCCACCGCCTCGCGCCTGAAGCAAAAGCGACAGTAGACAGCACAGACATGCACAGGTTTGAGCAACACGCGGTCAGCATAGCGATGCACGATACCAGCCACGGGGCTGTGGGCGTTGTCGCCAATCGGGTCAACCAGTTCATCTGGTGTGGTCAGCGCCTCGCGTGCATCGGGTATATATTGTCGCGCCACGGGGCCTTGGGGCGCTTGCTCGATCAGGGCCTCGCTTTCCGGCGATATGGCCACAGCATAGCGGCTGACCACCTCGGTCAGGGCTGGATCGGCGTAAATGGCTTTTTTAAGAACGCTTGGCATGGCTGGGTTTTAGCGATTTTTTATGTATTACGCAAACATCGTTCAAAATATCTTTACATAACTTGATATTTTTGTTAATTAACTTGCCTGTTTGCGCCAGATAGATGAGAACACTAGCCCATGACCACAGCCAAAAAACCAAAGAAAATCACCAACACCAAAGACGAAAGCGCCCCACGCGTGGGCATCGTCAGCCTTGGCTGTCCCAAGGCACTGGTGGATACCGAACGGATTTTGACGCAGTTGCGCTCCGAAGGATACGAGCTGACGCCTTCGTATGAAGACGCCAACGTCGTCATCGTCAATACATGCGGATTTTTGGACAGCGCAAAAGAAGAGTCGCTGCAAGCCATCGGCGAAGCGATGGATGCCAATGGCAAAGTGATTGTCACCGGCTGCATGGGGGCCGAGCCCGAGCAGATCACCAAGAAATACCCCAAGGTTCTGGCTGTCACCGGCCCACAGCAATATGAAGCTGTGGTAAATGCCGTACACGAAGCCGCCCCGCCCGTGCATGACCCATTTGTCGACCTGATCCCGCCACATCAAAAAGCACTGCAGGAAAGCGAAGACATCGGCATCAAACTGACGCCGCGTCATTACGCCTATCTGAAGATTTCCGAGGGCTGCAACAACCGCTGCACCTTCTGCATTATTCCCAAGCTGCGTGGCGATCTGGTCAGCCGCCCTGTTATTCAGGTCTTGGCCGAAGCCGAACGTCTGGTCAAAGCGGGAGTGAAGGAATTACTGGTTATCTCGCAAGATACATCGGCCTACGGGATCGATTGCAAGTATCAGGCCTATCCGTACAAAAACCGCACGGTGCGCACCAAGTTTATCGACCTCTGCCGTGAAATGGGCCAGATGGATGCCTGGACGCGCCTGCACTACGTTTATCCCTATCCGCATGTCGATGAAGTGATCGAGCTGATGGCTGATAAATCCTGCAATATCCTGCCCTATATCGATATTCCGTTTCAGCATGCCAGCCCGGCCGTGCTAAAAAACATGAAGCGCCCCGCGCATCAGGAAAAGACGATTGACCGCCTGCAAAACTGGCGCAAAGCTTGCCCAGATCTAACCATCCGCTCAACCTTCATCGTGGGCTTTCCGGGTGAAACCGCAGAAGACTTCCAGATCCTGCTTGATTGGATGAGTGCGGTTGAAATTGACCGTGCCGGTTGCTTTAAATACGAAGCAGTCACCGGCGCCCCCGCCAACGAAATTGCAGGCGCTGTCCCCGAGGAAGTCAAAGAAGAACGCTGGCACCGCTTCATGGCGCATCAGCAAGCCATCAGCCTTAAACGTCTGGCGCAAAAAGTCGGCCAGACTATCCCCGTTATTATTGACGGCATGGCCGAAGGTGGTGGCTTTGTTGGCCGCAGCCAAGGTGACGCACCGGAAATTGACGGCCTTGTACATGTCAAAGGCAAGGGCCTGAAGCAAGGTGATATCGTTTCAGTAAAAGTCACCAAATCAGACGAATACGATCTGTTTGGCACAACCGTCAGCGCATAAAAAAAGCCCCGCCTGAACAGCAGGGCTTTTTTCTGACACTCAAATCACTTTTTCAGCAGGTCGCGAATTTCTGTCAGCAACACTTCTTCGCGCGTAGGCACAGGCGGCGATGAGGGGGCTACCGCTTCCTGACGTTTCAGGCGCGCCAGCGGTTTGATGATGAAGAAGAACACCGCAAACGCCACCAGCAAAAACTGCACCAGTGTGTTGGCAAACATGCCGACATTCCAGGTGGCAACACCCGCCGCCTTGGCCGCGGCAATGGTCGGATACTCCTGATCCGTCATGCTCAGCGGGATAAAGAAGTTGCTGAAATCAACCTTGCCCACAATAACGCCCAGCGGGGGCATGATGATGTCTTCGACCAGCGAGGTAACAATCTTGCCAAAAGCCGCTCCGATAATCACACCCACAGCCAGATCAACGACATTGCCGCGCATCAGGAACTGTTTGAAATCATTGATCATTTTATTTTTCTCCGTCTAGGTTGGGGGCTTTTTGCTATTAACTATCTAAAATATATAAGAAAAATTTGATTAGTGAAAGCTGGAAAATAGTTTGCATAAATAATTAAGGCCTGATATATTTTTCCAGAATAAAAAATCAGCACAGGCCTCGTAATGACCCCTCCGCCAGATGACATGCTGCCAGATAACGACGATGCCAACACCAATGGCGTTGCGAACAATGGCGGGCTCAAACCCATTCAGGAACTGCCCGATGCCCTGACGGCAGAGCAAGACCTGAACTGGCTGGTTGGCATGCGCGACAAACTTGCGCTTTATCTATCCACGCTTGAGCGCAACGCTGAAAACGTCACGCGCTGGCTGGCCGCCAACCGCACCGACATCATCGTCAACCTGCATCAGTGGAACCGCACGCTTGATAGCGGCAACGAAAAAGATGCGCTCGCTTTGTTGAAGAAAACACCCGCTGGCGTTCTCTCCTTCCTTCTTGATATGCGTGATGCCGACCTGCGCACCAAGGCAGACAACGCCTTTGGCGCTAACAGCGAAATTTCAGCCAAGCTAAAAGCACATCCTGCCGGCATCCCTGCAGAAGTAATCGAACCCTTGCCCGACCTTGAATCAAAAAGCAGCGCGCCTGTTGTAAGCACCCCGAAACCTGCCGCAGCACCTGCACAAAAAAAGGGCGGCGTGTTGTCAAACTGGTTTAAAGGCCAAGCGCAACGCGAAGCCGAAGAAATTGCCCTCCAATACGAAAATATGCTGGACCAGTGGCGCACAACACGTCGCGACCTGATCAGTCTGCAAAGCGACCGCCATTACTACGTTGACAGCCTGATGGACTGGATTGGCGAAAACCTTGCACCGGCGGCTGAGCAAAAAGATGCCGACGCCCTGCTGCGCGGTTTTGAAAACCCCGCCTATATGATCAAACTGGCACTTGATGATTACAACCACGCCCTGCTTGGCAAAAGCGCTAGCATTGCCGGCGAAGCTGCCAATTACAGCCTGCTGGCCGGTCTTTTTGACCGTCAGGAGATTGCCAAGTTCATCAGCGTTTTCCCCGTGCTTTTCCCCACCATTGACACGCCAGATTCACGCGACCTGCGCCAGATGCTGCTCAAGGATAATGGCGTTGGCAGCTTTGCCGAGCTGGCCCTGACCTGCGTTAAAAACCCTGCTGACCAGCTCAGCTTGTTCAAGACCGCGCTTGAATACGAAAAAAAATTCTCTTTGACTGGTAAAAAAGAGCCCTCAGATCGTCTGGCATTCGTTCTTGAGTGCATTATCCGCGAGCAAAAGCCGCTGGCGACAGACGCCTTCGTGCTGGCCCTGCGCAACGAAACTGGCAACGACAAAGAAGCTGCATTTGAGTTTGTTCAAGAGCTTGATGTTGTGCGCAAGATTTTTGGTCGCTTTTCTGTCTTTTCACCAGACGTAGCCGAGCTTACGACTTCGCTAAAAACACTATTCGGATCATTTAACAGCCAAGCAACCCAGACCAACGATGCCATTGACCAGCTGCTTCGCTTGCAAAAAATTATCGCTGCCAAAGATACCGATGGCTTGCTTGGCCTCATCGCAGACTGTAAGAACAACGGTTGCGGCCAGCGTCTTGTCAGCTTGTCACATCAAGCTGGCCAAAAGTATAGCGAAGATATGTTTGCTTTGCTGGCCAGCCTGCCTGCACAAAAATTTGCCACAGGGTTGATTGATGCCCACCGCGCGGGTCTTTTAACCTCTCTGCGCGCTGGACACGATACCAAGCAATCCGTCAATCTTGCGCCCGTTCTGACCGCCGTTTTAAAAACACCGGCTGCGGTTTCACCACGCAGCGTGGCGGAAATTCTGCATATCGCCTTTGACGGCGTTAAAAAAGAAGGCTCTGTGATGTCTGAATACATCACAGCACTTTCGGGAAAAAATGGATTTATCGCGCAACTCGCCAACCAGCAGATGGATGA
>JBEIPH010000084.1:0-5294 GCA_040377115.1 Micavibrio sp.
CAGATTTTCAATCAGGGCCTTAAATCATATCGCGACCTGCCTATCCGCATGGCGGAATTCGGCTGCTGCCACCGCAACGAACCATCAGGTGCGCTGCACGGCATCATGCGCGTGCGCCAGTTTGTACAAGATGACGCGCATATCTTCTGCCGCGAAGATCAGGTGGCACAGGAATCCCTTGATTACTTCAAACTGCAGCTTGGCGTTTACAAAGACCTCGGCTTTGAAAATATCTCCGTGAAACTTGCCCTGCGCCCCGGTGCCAATGAACGTCTGGGATCTGACGATGTCTGGGACCGTGCTGAAGACGCGCTGCGCAAGGCGCTGAATGGCGCAGGCCTGCCGTTTGAGGAATTGCCCGGCGAAGGTGCGTTTTACGGACCAAAGGTTGAATTCCACCTGACGGATGCGATTGGTCGCACCTGGCAGTGCGGCACGCTGCAGCTTGATTTCAACCTGCCCGAGCGTCTTGACGCCAGCTATGTTGGTGAAGACAGCCAGCGTCACCGCCCTGTTATGCTTCACCGCGCTATCCTTGGCTCGCTTGAGCGCTTTGTTGGTATTTTGATTGAACATTATGCAGGCAAGCTGCCCTTGTGGCTGGCCCCTGTTCAGGCCGTGGTGACGACAATCACGTCCGATGCAGATGATTATGCACGCAAGGTGGTGGACCAGCTGCGCCAAGCTGGTATCCGCGCTGAAATCGACCTGCGCAACGAAAAAATCAACTACAAGATTCGCGAGCACAGCCTGACCAAAACGCCCCAGATCTGGGTAATTGGCAAGAAAGAGGCCGAAGAAGGCCGCGTAACCATCCGCCGTCTGGGGTCAGAGGCGCAGGAAGCCCTTGCGCTTGACGCCGCGATAAGTAAAATACGGGAGGAATCGCAGCCCCCCGCGCCCTAAGCGGCAAAGGCGAGATTGTGATCGCTTTTTTAAACAAGAACAGGAGAATGCCCCATCGCTACCTTTAACAACAGCCGCCCACAAAAAGACGACGGTCCCCGTATCAACGGACAAATTCGCGCAGCTTCCGTGCGCGTCATCGGTGCAGACGGCGAAATGATGGGTGTCATGAACACCCGTGACGCTGTGATCGCCGCAGAAAATGCCGGCCTGGACCTCATCGAAATTTCACCGAATGCCGAACCACCCGTTTGCAAAATTGGCGACGTGGGCAAGCACCGCTACGAAATTCAGAAAAAAGAAGCCGCTGCGCGTAAAAACCAGAAAGTGGTTTTGACCAAAGAACTTAAATTCCGCCCCAATATCGAAGAACACGATATTCAGGTAAAACTGCGCAACGCCAAACGCTTTTTTGAAGAAGGCGACAAGGTGCGCTTTTCCCTGCAATTCCGCGGCCGTGAAAACGAGCACAAGGAAATCGGCTGGGCCTTGATCAACCGCATTAAATCGGAATTGCTAGAATTTGGCAAAATTGAATCCGATGCGCGCTCAGAAGGCAGCTCGATCATCATGATCATGAGCGGCAAGTAATCATTGCCCTTCCAACAAAAAACCCGCTCCTGACCGAGCGGGTTTTTTGTTGTCTAAAATTACACACTCAGCGCGATGCCCACAGATACAGCTTTGCTTTTGATGGCACACCGCTCAGCTCGCCGGCCACTTGTCCTTTTTTGATCAGCACCAGTGTGGGCAGGCTTTCGATTTCAAACAGCTGGGCCAACCCGGGCTCTGCATCGATGTCGACTTTGTAGACGGCAATCTGACCTGCCTTATCGCGCGCCAGATCGCCCAACAATGGCTGAACCTTGCGGCAGTACGGACACCAGGTTGCGTCAAACTGCACAACAACGGGAATATCTGACTGTAAAACAGTTTTATCAAAGTTGGCGCTGCTGACGTGTTCAATAACACCGCTTGCGATGGCCATCGGCGTAAAAGCCAAACAAGCCAGCAGTGATAAAACAAAGAAACGGTAACCCATGGGAAGATCCTTTCGTACAGCCTGATTCTAACACCCAAAAGATGAAAAAAGCCCCAAAATGCAACCAACCGGATACCAAAAAAGGCATCCGGTTGGGCAATTAGGCTAAGAAAATCAGCTTAGATCGCGCTATCAACCCATTTGACGAGGTCAGATTTGGGCATAGAACCAACGGTTTGGGCAACCACTTCGCCGTTTTTAAAGATCAGCAAGGTGGGGATGGAGCGCACACCGTATTTGCTGGGCGCATTGGGGCTTTCGTCAATATTGACCTTAACCACCTTCAGGCTGTCGCCTTTTTCCTGCGCCAGCGCATCAAGGCTTGGGCCAAGCGCACGGCAAGGGCCGCACCACTCCGCCCAGAAATCGACCAATACGGGCTGGCTGGATTTAAGAACTTCCTGTTCGAAATTGCTGTCGGTAACTTGCTGTGCACCCATGATATTTTCCTCTTTTGCTATGGTCAGGGATTTGGCCCTTTGGGGGGCTTGTTGTTATTAACATTGGCCGCAGCCGCCGTTTGTAAAGACTGGTCAACAAAGTTTTCCAGCGTCTTGTAAGGCAGGTTGCCAACAGCACCCATAATCGCCTGACCATCTTTCATGGTCACCAGCGTGGGGATAGAGCGCACACCAAAGGCTTCGGCCAGTTCGGCGGCGGTGTCGACATTAATTTTGACGACCTTAACAGTGGCAGCTTTGTCAGTTGCGAATTTTTCAAGCACGGGGGCGAGCGATTTGCAGGGGCCGCACCAGTCAGCATAAAAATCAATCAAGACCAGTTTGTCTGATTTCAAAACTTCCTGATCGAAATTGGCCATATCAACGTTAATCACGCTCATATCTGATTCTCCCGGGTTATGTTGAGGCAACCCAATCCTAGTCTTTTGGCAGATGCGGCGCAAGAATGTCGTCAGGCAGCGGCATTAACCGCGGGCCATCCGTCCACAACAGCGCGCATTTAACGATATGGCGCGGATAAATGCGTGAAAGCACTGCAACATAAGCGGCCATTTGCTTGCGGTAAACCAGCGGCACATCGGCCACATCAACGGGTGGCGGACGGTTGGTTTTATAATCAACCACCAGCACGCTGTCATCAGTCACACACAGCCTGTCGATCTGGCCCGATAAAACGACCGAATTGTTTTTCCCTTGCGCCAGACCAACCAGTGGCACTTCTGCGCGCGACCCTGCGCCAAAAATGGGCGCGAAATCCGGATGCGTCAGCACCTCCATGATTTCATCAGCAAATGTTTTTTGTTGATGTGCACTGAGTGCCAACGCAGGCCTTGCCAAATAAGCCGCCAGCCTTGCTGACCACTGATCGCGCGGTACTTGCGGCAGCAATTCAAGCACACGGTGCATGATGACACCGCGGCGGAATTTGGCGCTGTCGTCTTCACCCAGCGGGCTTTTGGCGGCGGGTTCATCCTCGCCCGGGCGCGAGGGCGCCAGCGGTTTGGAAGGCGCTGCCTCAATGCGGGCAGGTTCAATCAGCCAGGCCGGCATCGGACCGGCACTTGCATTTTTATTGGCCTGTACGGCTGTTTCCTGTTTTGGCGGGCTGGTCTGCGGGTTGTTCAGCAACAAGCGTCCCGTATCATCCTTTTCTGCGCGTGCAGGGAAGCAGCGGCGAAGTGTTTCATACCAGCAGCTATCGCGCAGGCCAAATTTGCCCTTGGATGCCGCGATATAAAGACGGTCTTCCGCGCGTGTCAGTGCCACATAAAGCAATCGGCGGTATTCTTCGCCCTGCCTGATTTCTGCATCATGATAAAGCGCATCAAATTTTTTATTCTGATAGGCCGATGATGGCGCCCACAGCGGGACATCGCCTTTTTTCTCTGGCCACAGGAAACGCACGCGCGCCTTGTTATGCGCATGACCGATTTTGCCCGTGTCGGGTAAAAAGACAATGGGCGCTTGCAAGCCTTTTGAAGCATGCACGGTCATGATGCGCACCTGATCAAGGTTGGCGGCGTCTTGTTCGCGTTTGATTTCAGCCTCGCTATCACGGAAATAATCAACGAAGGCCTGCAGCGATGGCAGATGGTTTTGCTCATACGACAGTGCGAGACTTAGGAATTCATCAAGCGCATCGGCAATATCGCGGCCCAGACGTCCATAAAACGCGCGTCTGCCGCTGACCGTGCTGGCCGGACAGGGGCGCGCCAGTATGCTTGCAAAAAATTCATAAGGCGTGGCACGACCAGCCGTGGCGATCAGCGGTTGCAGCCATTCAACCAAATCGGCACGGCGGTCATGCAGGCGCTGCCACAGAGGTTGACCATTGCGGTCATAACACAAATCAAAAAGCGTTTTTTCATCAAGCCCGACAAGCGGTGATTTCAGCAGGGCTGCCAATGTCAGGTCATCGCGTGGCTGGAGCGCAAAATGCGCCGCGGCCAGCAAATCCATGATGGAAATTTCCTGCCCCAGATACAGACGGTCCGTTCCCGCCACGGGCACGCCCGCAGACTTGAGCGCGCGTTGCAATGTCGCCACCAAAGCACCGCGTGACTGCACCAGGATCATGATATCGCCAGCGCGAATGGGTCGCCCGCGGGAGGGCAAAACCTCGCCCGTGTCTATCCAGCCCTTGATGGTGGAAACGATATCGGCGACCAGACGGCTTTGTGCGCTGTCGGCCTTTTCAATTTCGGTAGGTGGTGACCAGTCTTCGCTTTCTTCTTTCTTGGCTGTCTCGTAAAGCGGCCACAGCTCTACATGGCCTGCGGCACCTGATCGAAACGGGATATGCACCACTTCGTGATCAAGCTCTGCCACCACACCGCGTTTGGCATCAAGGTCATTAAACACCGCATCCACCAGCTCAAGCACGCTTGGGGCGGAGCGGAAGGAATGCGCCAGATCAACAGCAAAACCATCCTGCACACCGTCAGCAAGCCCCGCAAAAAACCGCTTCATGTGATGAAACGCGGCAGGATCAGCACCCTGAAAGCTGAAAATGGATTGTTTTTCATCGCCAACCACAAACAACGTGCGCGTGATGTCATCACGAATACCTATACCGGCAAAAAATTCTTCGGCCAGAGCGCGGATCACCTGCCATTGCGCGGGGCTGGTGTCTTGGGCCTCGTCCACCAGAATATGGTCGATACCTTCATCAAGCTTATAGTGAACCCATTGCGCATCTTCCGGCTTGGCCAGCAGACGGGCGGCTTCTAAAATCAAATCTTCGAAATCAAGCGCATCACGCGCACGTTTTGCTGCGCTGTAGCGCCCCAGCATATCCGCCGCCAAGGTCAGCAATGCCGCTGTCATTTCGGCCAAATGCAGGCTTTTTACTTCTTCGTTGATGTCTTTCAGGCGTCTGGCTTCGG
>JBEIPH010000057.1:0-6450 GCA_040377115.1 Micavibrio sp.
CCGCTCAGCCGCAAGGATGTAATTGACCTTGTGCGTGCCTATCAGCGTATTTCAACCCCCGCCCTCAAAAAGCAGCTGGTTGAAATGGCCAAGGCCATGGCCGACAGCGAAAAAGCCTAAAAACAGCGTAAAAAGGGTATTGCCGCCGCTTTTTGATCGGCCTATAAATGCCCCCATGCCCACCCGCGAAGGTGTTTTCTTCGCATTGTAAAGGCCTATGGCCTTTTTCCACGTAACAGAGGTTTCAAGAAGGGTTACTTCACCATGACAAATCAAAAATACATCTTCACCAGTGAATCCGTTGGCGAAGGCCATCCAGACAAAGTGTGCGACCGCGTGTCGGATGCGATTGTCGATGCCTATCTGTCTGCCGACCCTGAGGCACGCGTTGCTGCAGAATGCCTGGCAACCACCGGCTTCCTTTGCATCGCTGGTGAAACACGCGGCCCCGCTTCGGTCACCCGCGACCTGATCGAGGAAGTTGCCCGCCATGCCGTGCGCGACATCGGTTACAAGCAAGAAGAATTTCATTGGGAAAAAATCAAGGTAGACGTACGTCTGCATGCACAGTCTGCTGACATTGCTGTTGGCGTTGACGCCGCTGGCAACAAAGACGAAGGCGCTGGCGATCAGGGCATCATGTTTGGTTATGCCTGCCGCGAAACAGACAGCCTGATGCCGGCTGCTATTCACTACTCCCATGCAATCCTGAAATCATTGGCCGAAGCACGCCATTCAGGCGTTTTGCACAAACTGGGCCCTGATGCAAAAAGCCAGGTCAGCCTGGAATACGTGAACGGTAAACCCGTGCGCGCCACTTCGATTGTTGTCTCTACCCAGCACGCCGAAAGCGTCAGCACCGAAGAAGTTCGCGAAATGGTTCGCCCCCACGTCGTCAACGTCCTGCCCGAGGGCTGGATGTGCGATGAAACCCAATTCTACGTCAACCCCACCGGACGTTTTGTTATTGGCGGTCCAGATGGCGATTGCGGCCTGACCGGACGCAAGATCATCGTTGATACCTACGGTGGTGCTGCACCACACGGCGGCGGCGCGTTTTCGGGCAAAGACCCAACCAAAGTTGACCGCTCGGCTGCCTATGCTGCGCGTCACGCTGCCAAAAACATTGTGGCAGCAGGTCTGGCCGAAAAATGCACGATCCAGCTGTCCTATGCCATTGGCGTGTCACACCCGATTTCCATTCTGGTCAACACACATGGCACGGGCACCTTCAGCGATGCAGCCCTGTCTGCAGCCCTGACCGCTGTGGCAGATTTCCGCCCGCGTGGTATTCGCGAGCGTCTGACGCTTAACAAACCCATTTACGCCCGCACCGCGGCCTATGGTCACTTTGGCCGCACGCCAGAGGCTGATGGTGGGTTTACATGGGAAAAACTTGATCTCGTTGACGCGCTGAAATCCGAGATCAGCAACAAGAAATATCGTCAGGATGAAACCGGAAACGTCGCCGAATTCAAGCGATAAAGACAACAGTCACGGCCTGAAGTTTTATGGCCGCCGTAAAGGCAAGAAGCTGCGCGATCAGCGTCTTGACGGTTACGAGACTGTTTATCCTGCCGTCAAACTGGATATTCCCGCTGCCGGATGCGACCCCGCCAGCTTTATTGACTTTCCTGTCAAAGAAGTGTGGCTGGAAGTTGGATTTGGCAGCGGCGAACATCTTGTGCATCACGCAAAACAAAACCCAGATATCGGCATGATCGGGTGCGAGCCCTTTGTAAACGGTATCGCCGCCCTTTGCCGTGACATCAAAAACGAAGGCCTTCGCAACATTCGTATCTTTGGCGATGATGCACGGCTGTTCCTGCCCCAGCTGAAAGACGCCTGCCTTGGGCGGGCCTTTGTGTTAAATTCCGACCCCTGGCCCAAAAAGCGCCATGCCAAGCGCCGGTTTATCCAACAGGAAACATTGGATATTTTTCACCGGCTGCTTAAACCCGGGGCCGAATTTCGCATGTCATCGGACCACCCTGTACTTATTGCATGGCAATTGGAACAAACCCTGCGCCACGGGCGTTATACATGGAAGGCGGAAAAGGCCGATGACTGGCGCAACCGTCCGAATGACTTCCCGGAAACGCGCTATCAGAAAAAAGGCTTGCGCGAGGGACGAGACACAGCTTTTCTAAATTTCATCAAACAGGAGATATAACAATGAAAACCAAAACCGCGATTTTTACAGCACTTGTCGTCGCCGCACTTGCAGCAGCCACCCCCAGCCTTGCTGACAAAGGCAAGGGCAACAGCAAATCATACAAATCTGAAAAGCAGACAACACGCCAGTCAGATGATCGCGAAGATGTGCTGGTAAACCGCTTTTTCAGCAACATGGAACGCGCGCTGATCGCTGAATTCTATGGCCAGCAATGGGCAAAAGCCTCCAAAGATGGCGGCAGCCTGCCCCCAGGTCTTGCCAAGCGCAAGGAACTGCCCCCCGGTTTGCAAAAACAGCTGGTACGCAAAGGCCGCCTGCCACCAGGCCTTGCCAAGCGCAGCCTGCCATCTGACCTGCTCAAGCGTCTGCCAGCCGCCCCCAAAGGTACGGAACGCATTGTTGCCGGTGCGGATGTGCTGTTGGTTGACATCGCCAGTCAGGTGATTCTCGATGTGGTCAAAGGTGCGCTCAATCCACCAAGCCAAATTAACTGGAATAACTAATGATTACAAAGGGTTGCAATAAAACAACCTGAAAAAACGGGAAAAACCTTGCAAACACTGTATTTGCAGGTATAAATACACACAAATCCCGTGATTAATCAAAAAGGGTGGGCCTCGAAAGAAGCCCGCCCTTTTGCTTAGGCCACGAAGGACAAACAGGACATATGAGCGCAACACCACTGACCCGCAAGATTGAACGCGTTATCACACCCACTGCCGCCAGCATGGGGTATGAAATCGTGCGCGTGCTGATGGTCGGGGTTGGCTCGGGCAAAACCACGTTGCAAATCATGGCCGAAAAACCCGATGGCACCATGAATGTCGAAGATTGCTCCCGTCTTAGCCAGGCGGTTTCTGCCTTGATGGACGTTGAAGATGTGCTGGACGAGGCCTACTACCTTGAAGTTTCCTCACCCGGTATTGACCGCCCATTGACCCGCGCCAAAGATTTTGACCGCTACAAAGGTTTTGAAGCGCGCATTGAAATGGATGACCCGATTGATGGTCAAAAGAAATTCAAAGGTTTGCTCAAGGGCATTGATGCCAATGACGTTATCACGCTTGAAACAGACAAAGGCGACGTCGCCCTGCCCTTTATGCGTGTTGAAAAAGCAAAACTGCTGCTGACCGACGCGCTGATCAACGCCCATCAGGACGCCGCCGACGAAGCCGCCGCCGCTGAAAAGAAGAATAAAACCAAGAGTGCCAATACAAATACCAAGAACAACCCGAAAAAGAAGAAGGACCACAAAGGAAAGTAGCCATGCAAGAGATCCTGCAAGTAGCCGATGCCGTTGCCCGTGAAAAAAACATCGACAAGGATGTTGTTATTGTTGCCATGGAGGAAGCCATCCAGAAGGCTGGCCGCTCCAAGTATGGCTACGACCATGACATTCGCGCCAAAATCGACCGCAGAACGGGCGTGATCGAGCTTTTCCGCTACCGCGAAGTCGTTGATGTTATCGACGTCGAGGCAGAGCCGGATGCTGAATCCAAAAAAATCCTTCTCAAGCATGCCAAGAAAATCAAATCTGATGCCGCGCTTGGTGAATTCCTGATCGACAAGCTGCCGCCGCTTGATTTCGGCCGCATTGCCGCCCAGACAGCCAAACAGGTTATCTTCCAAAAAGTGCGTGACGCCGAGCGCGAGCGCATGTTCGAAGAATACAAAGACCGCATCGGCGAAATCGTATCCGGCGTTGTCAAACGCGTTGAATACGGCAACGTCACCGTTGACCTTGGCAAAGGCGAAGCTTTTCTGCGCCGTCAAGAAGCCCTGCCCCGCGAACATTTCAAGGTTGGCGACCGCGTGCGCGCCTACATCCACGATGTACGTCGCGAACAGCGCGGCCCGCAAATCTTCCTCAGCCGTGTACACCCGGACTTCCTGGCCAAACTGTTTAAACAAGAAGTTCCTGAAATCTATGACGGCGTTATCGAAATCCGCGCTGTGGCCCGCGATCCAGGCTCACGCGCTAAAATCGCCGTTATCAGCCGCGACAGCTCGATCGATCCGGTTGGTGCCTGCGTTGGTATGCGCGGCAGCCGCGTTCAGGCTGTTGTTGGCGAACTGCAAGGCGAGAAAATCGACATCATCCCATGGACCAACGACGTAGCGACCTTTGTCGTTAACGCGCTGGCACCAGCTGAAGTCACCAAAGTTGTTCTGGATGAAGACAACAACCGTCTTGATGTGGTTGTGCCTGATGAGCAGCTTAGCCTTGCCATCGGCCGCCGCGGTCAAAACGTGCGTCTGGCCACCCAATTGCTGGGCTGGAACATCGACATCATGACCGAAGCCGAAGAATCCGAGCGTCGCCAGACCGAGTTCAAGACACGCTCTGCCCTCTTTATCGAAGCGCTGGACGTGGATGAAGTTATCGCCCACCTGCTGGTTGTTGAAGGCTTCACCTCGATCGAAGACATCGTTGAAACATCCGACAGCGAACTGGCCCGTATCGAAGGCTTTGACGACGACGTTGCAGCTGAGTTGAAAAACCGTGCGCGCAACTGGCTGGAAAGCAAGCGTCAGGAATTCGACAAGCGTTGCAAAGAACTGGGTATCAGCAAAGAGCTGGCTGCCGTTGAAGGCCTCAAGCCTGCAATGATCCTGGCTCTGGGCGAAAAAGGCGTCAAAACCATGGACGATCTCGGTGATCTGGCCGGCGACGAGCTGCGCGAGATTGTTGGCGCTGACCAGATGACGGAAAGTCAGGCAAACACGGTCATTATGGCCGCGCGTGCCGGATGGTTCGCCGAAGAAGACAGCAAAGCCGCTAACGCATGATAAAAGCCTGACGGCGATTATTTGCAAAAAAAACGTAAAATTGATCAGAAACGAAAGACAGTAAAATGGCAGAGAAAAAATCGGATGACCAAGGTTCAAAGAAGCTGACCTTGTCCGGCAAAGGCACACTCAGCCTCAAGACGCCCGTCGGCAGCGCCGGCCCGCGTCAGGGGGTTGCCATGGGCCGCTCTGCCAAACCTGTCGCCGTCGAGGTCAAGAAAAAGCGCGGTGCGGCTGCTGAAACCGCCCGCCAGCAGGCAGAAGAACAACTTGCCGCAGAACTTCGCCTGACCGAGTCAGAACGCGAAGCCCGCGTCAAAGCCCTGCAACAAGCACAGCAAGCACCAAAAGAAACCAACACCACACAGTACCAGACACAGTTTGTCGTCAAACACCGTGAGGTAGAAGAACCCGAAGCAGAACCAGTTGTTGATAACAGCAAATCTGCTGCTGATCGCGCGCGTGAATCCGAAATGGCCAAAATGCGCAAGATCAACGAGGCTGAAGACATCGAGCGCAAACGCAACGCTGCTGAACGCGCAGCCAGCGGCGGCCCCCGCCCCGGCTATCGCCCGACCGGCACGCCAACCAACCTTGGCCCAGCGCCCGACAAACAGCCAACTGGCCGCAAGACCAATTTCTACAACCCCGGTGAAACCACCGAGGAACCTTCCAAGAAAAAACTGGGCCTTGGCCGTGCCGGCCAAAACCAGCGTCGCAACAGCGGTAAATTTACCGTCACGCAGGTTATGAACGAAGGCTTTGAGGAACGCGATTCACGCAGCCCCTCACTGGCCGCCCAACGCCGTGCCCGCGAACGTATGCGCCTGAAAATGGCCCAAGCCAACCCGCAAGCCAAGCAAGTACGCGAAGTCACCATTCCTGAGGTCATTACCGTTCAGGAACTGGCCAACCGTATGACTGAAAAACTTGGCGATGTCGTCAAAAAGCTGATGGGCCTTGGCATCATGGCCACCGCCAACCAGACGATTGACGCCGATACCGCCGAACTGGTCGTGCATGAATTTGGCCACACGCTGAAACGTGTTTCTGAATCCGACGTTGAACTTGGCATCCGCGGTGACGAAGACGCTGATGCAGCACTGCAGCCACGTCCGCCTGTTGTGACCATCATGGGTCACGTTGACCACGGTAAAACATCGCTGCTGGACGCCATTCGTTCCACCAACGTGGTATCCGGTGAAGCTGGTGGTATTACCCAGCATATCGGTGCCTATCAAATTACCGCCGGTAAATCTGGCAAAAAGATCACCTTCATCGATACCCCCGGCCACGCCGCCTTTACCGAGATGCGTGCGCGCGGTGCCGACGTGACTGACATCGTTGTACTGGTTGTTGCCGCTGACGACAGCGTCATGCCACAAACAGTCGAAGCCATCAGCCACGCAAGGCTGGCAGGCAAGCCTGTGATCGTCGCCATCAACAAATGCGACCTGCCCACCGCTAACCCACAAAAAGTGCGC
>JBEIPH010000249.1:0-2587 GCA_040377115.1 Micavibrio sp.
CAAACAGCACCACCTGATACGGGCGGCGGCGCACAGCTTCGGTCAGGCTACCGCCTTCTTCGTACCCGACATAACCGGGGGGTGCGCCGATCAAACGGGCAACGGCGTGCTTTTCCATGTATTCAGACATATCGATGCGCTGCATGGCGGCTTCATCATCAAACAGGAATTCTGCCAACGCCTTGGCAAGTTCTGTCTTGCCCACGCCCGTTGGGCCCAAAAACAGGAAGGTACCAATCGGCTGGTTGCGGCGTTGCAGGCCTGCTCGGCTGCGGCGCACGGCATCGGCAATCGCCGTGACAGCTTCGCTTTGGCCGACCACGCGTTTTTGCAGATGTTCTTCCATTTTCAACAGACGGTCGCGTTCGCCCTGCATCATTTTATCAACCGGAATACCCGTCCAGCGACTGACCACGGCGGCAATATCGCTATCGCGCACTTCTTCATTGATCATGGCGTTATCGGCTGTTTTTACAGCCTCGGCCAGTTTTTCCTCAAGCTGCGGAATAACGCTATAGGTCAACTCGCCCGCGCGGGTCCAGTTGCCGCTGCGATGTGCTTGGTCAAGCTCGATACGGGCTTTCTCAAGGTCTTCCTGCACACGCTGGCCGGAAGACAGTTTTTCTTTTTCCGCGCGCCAGCGAGAAGTAATTTCCGCAGATTGTTTTTCAAGGTCAATCAGCGTTTCTTCCAGCACCACCAAACGGTCGGTGGTGGCGGTGTCTTTTTTCTCTTTTTTCAGGGCCTCGCGCTCGATTTTCATCTGGATGATGCGGCGATCAAGCTCATCCAACTCCTCGGGCTTGCTGTCGACTTCCATGCGCAGACGCGATGATGCTTCATCCATCAGGTCAATGGCCTTGTCGGGCAGGAAACGGTCAGTGATATAGCGGTTTGACAACGTGGCAGCGGCCACAATCGCGCTGTCAGTAATACGCACGCCGTGATGCAATTCGTATTTTTCCTTCAACCCGCGCAGGATCGAAATGGTGTCTTCGACCGTTGGTTCGCGCACGAATACGGGCTGAAAGCGACGCTCAAGCGCTGCATCTTTTTCGATATGTTTACGGTATTCGTCAAGCGTGGTGGCGCCGATCATATGAAGTTCGCCGCGTGCCAAGGCAGGTTTCAGCATATTGCCAGCATCCATCGCGCCATCGGCCTTGCCTGCACCCACAAGGGTGTGCAGCTCATCAAGGAACAAGATAACCTCGCCCGTCGCACTGCGGATTTCATCAAGCACTGATTTCAAACGTTCTTCAAACTCACCGCGATACTTTGCACCCGCAATCATGCTGCCCAGATCAAGGGAGAGCAGCTTTTTATCGCGCAAGCTTTCAGGCACATCGCCGTTGATGATGCGCTGGGCAAGGCCCTCGATAATGGCGGTTTTACCGACACCAGGTTCGCCAATCAGCACGGGATTGTTTTTGGTGCGGCGTGCCAGAACCTGAATTGTTCTGCGAATTTCCTCGTCACGCCCGATCACAGGGTCAAGCTTGCCGTTTTGGGCAGCTGCTGTCAGGTCGCGGGTATATTTTTTAAGGGCTTCGAATTGATCTTCGGCACTGGCGCTGTCAGCCGTGCGGCCCTTGCGCATATCATTCACAGCCTTGTTAAGGCCCTCAGCGGTTAAACCTGCTGACTGCAATATTTTGGCAGCCTCGGTATTGGGTACCAGCAAGACCGCTTGCAAAAGACGTTCAAGGGTGACGTATTTATCGCCTGATTTTTTTGCCAGCTGTGTGGCTTGATCGAAAATTTTGGCCACCGGTGGCGACAGGTGTAACCCGCCAGCACCCCCACCCTCGACACTTGGCAGTTTTGCCAAGGCAGCTTCGGTTGCGGACAAAACATCTTCGGGGCGCGCACGGGCAGCGCGCAGCAAATTTTTGACAACATTGCTGTCATCATCAAGCATCGTTTTCAGCAAATGCTCGGATTGTAAAAACTGGTGATTGTGGCGAAGAGCCAGTGTCTGTGCGGCTTGCAGAACGGATTTAACCCGTTCTGTCATTTTATCGAAGTCCATTTTAGGCACTCCTTTTGTCTATGAACAAAGGCCCTGCAATAGGCGCCTTTGTCCATTATACGCAAGAGGCGTTAAAATAGATGAAAAAATAGAGAAAAAGCCGTCGATTTTACGAATAAAATCAGGCATTATCGACTGGTTTTGCCGCACGGCGAACGCGTGGTTCAACCGTTGCTGGCGCTGGCGCAGGTTCAGCCTCTGCCTCTGCGGATTGAGAGGAATTGTCGCGTCGGCCGACCAAAAAGCCCTGGTCAAGATCCGGCATGCCGCCATCAATAACAGGCTGATCACCCTCTGATGGGTCAACCATGTTGCCATTACCCTGCTGATCGCCTTGGCCTTGGTGGCCACCCTGACCTTGTTGGAAGCCCGGAGGCTGGCTGCGGGCATATTCTTCGGTCATCTCGTTGATCATACGTTGATAGTGTTCGGCGTGCTGCAGATAGCTTTCGGCCAGAACGCGGTCACCCGCAGAGGCCGCGTCTTTGGCAAGGCCAATATATTTTTCATTGATCTGATAAGCGTTACCACGGATGCGCACATCGGGGCCATTGC
>JBEIPH010000213.1:0-3237 GCA_040377115.1 Micavibrio sp.
GATCAACAAGCAATATGTCCTGACCGCGCGGGCCAAGGGACTGAGTGAAAACCACGTGCTCTATCGCCACGTGTTTCGCAACGCCATGTTGATTGTGATTGCCGGTTTTCCAGCGGCGCTGATGGGGATTTTCCTGACGGGATCTTTGTTGATTGAAACGATTTTCTCTCTCGACGGTTTGGGCTTGCTGGGGTTTGAATCTGCACTCAACCGTGACTATCCAGTCATGTTTGGCACGCTTTATATATTTACGTTGCTGGGGTTTGCCATCAAGCTGATCAGCGATCTGACCATGACGATGGTTGATCCGCGCATTGATTTCAATGCACAGGGGGCGCGATAACCATGACAATGTCGCCCATCACACAGCGTCGCTTTTTGCAGTTTCGTCGTAACCGCCGTGGCTTTTGGTCTTTGTGGATATTTCTTACCTTCTTTATCCTCAGCCTTGGGGCGGAGCTGGTTGCCAACGACAAACCCATTTTGTTGGTTTACAAGGGCGATGTATATGCACCGATCGTCAAATCATATCCCGAAACCACTTTTGGCGGGGAATTTGAAACCGAGGCAGATTATCGCGATCCCTTTGTTGCAGATCTGATCAAGGCCGATGGCTTTATGCTCTGGCCGCTTATTCGATACTCCTATGACACCATCAATTACAATCTGGCGGTGCCCGCACCTGCCCCGCCCAGTTCAGAAAATATACTGGGCACGGATGATCAGGGCCGCGATGTTTTGGCGCGTTTAATTTACGGGTTTCGTCTGTCCATCATTTTTGGCCTGACCTTGACCATTCTTGGCAGCATGATTGGCGTGTTGGTAGGGGCGCTGGAGGGGTATTTTGGCGGCTGGTTTGACCTGATTACCCAGCGATTGATCGAGATATGGAGCGGCATGCCGGTTTTCTTCCTGCTGATTATCATGTCGAGCGTGATAGCGCCTGGTTTCTTTACCTTACTGGGCTTGATGTTGTTATTTTCGTGGATGACGCTGGTTGACGTTGTGCGGGCAGAGTTTTTCAAGGCACGTAACCTTGACTATATCCGCGCGGCCCGCGCACTGGGTGTGGCAACGCCGCGCATCATGTTCCGCCACGCGCTGCCCAATGCAATGGTTGCAACCTTGTCGATGATGCCGTTTGTTTTGACGGGTTCTATTGCCACGCTCACGGGCCTTGATTTTCTGGGCTTTGGCATGCCGCCGGGGTCACCATCGCTGGGTGAGCTTTTGGCGCAAGGTAAAAACAACTTGCAAGCCCCATGGCTTGGTATCACGGCCTTTATGGCGCTGGCGATTATGCTGTCGCTGCTGACGTTTATTGGCGAGGCAGTGCGCGATGCCTTTGACCCGCGCAAGATTTTCAAGGAGTAATGAAAATGGCCCTGCTTGATGTCAAGGACCTGAAGGTTGAATTTGTTAATGGCCAGCGCGTAACACAGGCCGTTAAGGGCGTGTCATTTTCAGTTGAACGCGGCCAGACGCTGGCCGTGGTGGGGGAATCGGGGTCGGGTAAGTCGGTAACCGCGCTTTCAATACTGCAGCTGTTGCCCTATCCGGCAGCGCGGCATCCCTCAGGTCAAATCCTGTTTGATGGCAAGGACCTGATGGGTGCCAGCGAGCCTGAATTGCGCGCTGTGCGTGGTGACCGTATCTCGATGATTTTTCAAGAGCCGATGACGTCGCTTAATCCGCTCCATACCATCGAGCGCCAGATTGCCGAGGTTTTGTTTGTGCACAAAAAAATGCCGCAGGACCAAGCGCGCGCCCGTGTGGTTGAGCTTTTGAAACTAGTGGGGCTTGAAAAGCTGACGACACGCCTTGGTGCCTATCCACATGAACTGTCGGGTGGGCAGCGCCAGCGTGTGATGATTGCCATGGCGCTGGCCAATGAACCGGATATTTTGATTGCGGATGAGCCAACCACCGCCGTAGACGTGACCGTGCAGGCGCAGTTGCTGAAACTGCTGCGCGAGTTACAGCAAAAAATGGGTATGGCGATTATTTTAATCACCCATGATCTTAGCGTTGTACGCAAGATGGCCAATCAGGTGATTGTCATGAAAAATGGCGAAATTGTCGAAGCGGCATCTACTGATAAACTGTTTAGCGCACCACAACATGCCTATACACAAATGCTGTTGGCGGCAGAGCCCAAGGGCGCGCCCGCTGATTTCAACCTCTCGCAGGCACCTGTGCTTGACGTTGGTGGCATGAAGGTTTATTTCCCCATCAAAACAGGTCTGTTGCGCCGCGTGACTGATCATGTGAAGGCTGTTGATGGCATTGACCTGATGCTCAGGCCTGGCCAGACCATCGGCATTGTGGGTGAGTCTGGATCGGGTAAAACCACGTTGGCTTTAGCGTTGTTGCGTCTGGTGCGCGCAACCGAGGGCCGCGTTGTTTTTTGTGGCGGGGATATTTCGGCACTGGGTGAAAAAGAGCTGCGCCCGCTGCGCAAAGAAATGCAGATTGTCTTTCAGGATCCCTACGGCGCCTTGTCGCCGCGCCTGTCTGTGGGGCAAATTATTTCCGAGGGGCTTGAAGTACACTTTCCAAGCCTGAGCGCTGCCGAGCGCGAGCAAAAAGTAATCGAAGCGCTGCGCGATGTGCAGCTGGACCCTGAAACGCGCCACCGCTATCCGCATGAATTTTCAGGCGGGCAGCGCCAGCGTATCGCCATTGCCCGTGCCTTGATCTTGCGCCCTAAAATGATTGTGCTTGATGAGCCCACGTCAGCCCTTGATATGTCTGTACAAGCGCAAGTGGTTGAGTTGCTGCGCGAGCTGCAGCGCAAATACGCGTTGGCCTATCTGTTTATCAGCCACGACCTACGTGTGGTGCGCGCCATGTCGCACAATGTGATTGTCATGAAAAATGGCAAGGTTGTTGAATCCGGCGCTGCCGCTGATATCTTTGACCGCCCACAGCAGGAATACACCAAATCATTGCTGGCAGCAGCGCTGGCAATTGAGGCTGCATAAAAAAAGAGCGTCTTTTAAAGACGCTCTTTTTTATAGTTTAGCACCTAAGTTAAGGGCTAAAGAATTTGACAAGGTTTTTTGCTCCGCGTGCTTCGAGGGCTTGCAGCACATCTTTATCAGTGGCACCAGCTGGGGTCAGGGCCTTAATTTCTTCTGGGGTGCAAAATTTTAGATAACTTTTGGCTTCAAGATCAGCCAGTTTGATAGCAGCATCTGCATAACGCTTGTTACTGTCGCGTTTTTCACCCAGCAC
>JBEIPH010000188.1:0-3657 GCA_040377115.1 Micavibrio sp.
AATGGCTTGAAGATGAGATGCTGTTCCATATCCGGCGTTGCGCTCCCATCCATAAACAGGGTGAGCTTCGGCCAGCTCTCGCATCAATTTATCCCGATGCTCTTTGGCGATGATCGAAGCGGCGGCAACGGACAGCGATTTTGCATCGCCGCTGACCAGTGTTTGCAGCCGACAGCCAGTGCCAATAGGTGGTTTCTGGTTGCCATCCACCAGCGCGAAAGAGGGTGCCACGGATAGGCCGCGATAGGCACGCGCCATAGCCTCAAGGCTGGCGCGCAGGATATTCATGGTGTCAATTTCAGACACATCACAAAGGCCGATGCCGATATCTGCGTAATCGCCAAGGGCGGTAGCGATTTCAGCGCGTTTTTTGGCGGTCAGTTTTTTGCTGTCCTTAATGGCGCTGCGCAGGCTGTCGGGCAGGCGGGTGCGATCCAAAACGCAGGCGGCAGCCACCACGGGCCCCGCAAGCGGACCACGGCCAACTTCGTCAAGGCCGGCACAGGCAGAAGATGGTGACCCTGTCAGATGGTCTTCATGGCTGAAATCGGGTGATGGCTTGGTGGCTGAATTGAGCGTTGCGGCCCGTGTCATTTCTTGACGACGAGCAGACGCATATAGGGCACCCAGGTGAAGAACGATTTTTTGATCTTCAGACCGTGGCGGGCCAGCAGTTTTTCCATGCCTTTTTTAGAAACAAAGCCAAAGCTTGCAGGTGGCTCAACCACGCGCCAGAAGGCAAAGTCGCGCGGGGCATTAAAGTGGTTTCCGTCGGGTTCTTCGATATAGATAACGCCGCCTTTATCAAGTGCAGCGGCAAGGGCCGCGGCAAAGCTTTCAAGGTCTGGCTGCTCGCAGAATGCTTCAATCGAGATAATAACATCAGCCTTTTCGCCGCGTGCGGCGTAATCTTGCAGGCTAGTTTCTTCGAAGTTATCAGCGCCGTTTTTATCGGCAGCAAAGCGCGCAAGGTATTCAAGGCTGTTCAGGCCGTGGGCTTTATAGCCAAGCTTTTGGGCTGCTTTAACAGCGTATCCCTGACGGGCAACAACATCCAAAAAGCGTGCGCCGGGTTTTGCAGGGCCAAGGCGTTTGGAGAGTTGTTTTGCGATATAGGAAACCTCGCGTTCAGGGTCGCTGACATGAACGGCTTCGGGTTGTACATCGCCATAGTATTTTTCGATGTCGTCAGCGCTGGGCCATGGGTTTGCCAGCACAGAACCGCATGCACGGCAGCCTTCAAGCTTGTAGCCGTTCTTATCGCCCATCGGATAGGGATGGAACGGTGAAAGGCAAACGCGGCAGGTGCTATCGTGCGCAGATGACATGATCTGGTTTTATCCTAACTCAGGCTTTTGGAAACGATCTCGTAAACATCGTTTGAAATATCCTTAGCAGACAGGATACGTTTTAATTCCTTTTCCATCAAGTCCTTGCGTTGGCCCTCAAAACGGCGCCATTGGCGCAGTGGGGTCAGCAAACGGGCCGCTGTGGATGGGTTAAGGGAATTAACCTGTATAACCGTATCGGCCAGCAGGCGGTACCCAGCCCCGTCAGCCCTGTGGAAACGGTAGAGGTTGCCCACGCTCAGGCTGCCGATCAGGGCGCGCAGGCGGTTGGGGTTTTTAAGGGTAAAATCGGGGTGGTTTTTAAGGTTGGCGACCTGTTCAACAATATCGTCACGGTCGGCCAGTGCCTGCAGTGAAAACCACTTGTCGAGCATAAGTGGGTCGTGTTTTGAGAAATTATAGAAATCAGCCATGGCTTTTTCGCGTGCTTCGCCACTTCCGTCATTCAAAACGCCAAGGGCGGCCATACGGTCTGTCATGTTGGTGGCAGACGCATACTGGCTTGCCGCCAGTTTTGCGGCCTGTGCCTGATCTGCGGCCTGAATATAGCGCAAGGCAACGGCGCGCAGGCGGCGGCGACCAACCTGAGCGGGGGAGGAGGCATAGGCCTCGCCACTAACAGGTGCGGTTGCCTGATAAACGGTATTCCATTCCGCAAGGAATTTTTGGCCAATCGCCTTGCGCAGTGACTCGCGTGCGCGGTGCAGGTTGTCGATATCAACCACGGGCATCAGCTGTGACAGATAGGCTTCGCTTGGCAGGGTCAGGGCCTTGGCCATCAATGCCTTGTCCACACTGTTATCAGCAAGCAGTTTGCCAAAGGCGGCAATCACGCTGTCAGGGGTTTCATCCTTGCCTGACTGGGCGTTGCGCAGGATCAGACGTTGCAGGGCTGTTTGGCCTGCATCCCAGCGGTTAAATCCGTCGCTGTCATGGGCCATCAGGAACAACAGGTCATCATCCGTCAGGTCGCTGGTGACTTTCACGGGGGCGGAGAACCCGCGCAGGATTGAAGGCACGGCGTCTTCTGTAATGTTATCAAACGTGAAGGTTTGTGTTTCTTCCTTCAGATGAAGAATTTGCGTGGCTGGTGACAGCAGGTCGCGCCCATTGCTGTACGCCACCAGACCAACAGCCACCGGAATGTGGAAGGGAAGTTTGGTTGGCTGGTTTGGCGTGGCGGGTGTTTTTTGGCTGATGGTCAGCGTCATTTTCTTGGCGGGCGCATCATAGGCATGGCTGACGGTCAGCTCGGGCGTGCCGGCCTGACTGTACCAGCGTTTGAATTGCGTCAGGTCAATGCCAGATGCATCCTGCATGCAGGCAACGAAATCATCACAGGTCACGGCTTGGCCATCGTGGCGCTGGAAATAAAGATCGGTTGCCGCGCGGTATTTTTGCGCACCCAGCAAGGTATGCTGCATGCGAATGATTTCAGCACCCTTTTCATAGACGGTGGCGGTGTAGAAATTATTGATTTCGATGTAGTTGTCAGGGCGGATGGGGTGTGACATCGGGCTGGCATCTTCGGCGAACTGCACATTGCGCAGACCTTCGACATCGTCAATACGCCCAACGGCGGCCGAGTTCATATCAGCCGAAAATTCCTGATCGCGGAAGACGGTCAGGCCTTCCTTCAGGCTCAGCTGGAACCAATCACGGCAGGTGATACGGTTGCCCGTCCAGTTGTGGAAATATTCATGTGCCACAACGCTTTCAATGGCCAGATAGTCAGCATCGGTGGCGGTTTCAGGCCGCGCCAGCACCAGTTTGGCGTTAAAGATATTTAGCGATTTGTTTTCCATCGCGCCAAAGTTGAAATCATTCACGGCGACGATGTTGAAAATATCAAGATCGTATTCACGGCCATAGACTTCTTCGTCCCAGCGCATTGATTTGATCAGGGACTGCATGGCGTGATCGCATTTGTCTTCGTTGCCATGATTAACGTAGATGTACAAATCAACCTTGCGGCCGCTTTGGGTGGTGAAGGTGTCGTGGATATGGGCCAGATCACCCGCCACCAGCGCGAACAAGTAGCAGGGCTTGACGAAGGGATCTTCCCACACGGCGTAATGGCGCCCGTTTGGCAGGCTGCCCTTGTCAATACAATTACCGTTTGACAACAAAACAGGGCAGGTTTTGACATCAGCCTCGATACGGGTGGTGAATTTTGTCATCACATCGGGGCGATCAAGATAATAGGTAATTTTGCGAAAACCCTCGGGTTCGCACTGGGTGCAATAATTGCCGCCGGATGCATAAAGCCCTTCAAGGGCTGTGTTTTTCTCGGGTTCAATGACGGTGA
>JBEIPH010000067.1:0-5907 GCA_040377115.1 Micavibrio sp.
GCGCTTCGATTGGCGTCGGTTTTCTTGTAAATAGCCTGACGTTGCAAAAGCAAAGCATCAAGTTTCTCTTTTTTCTTATTGTATTCGTTTAATTCTTTGGCGGTTTCTGTGTAACCAACGCGGAGGTTCGCCTCAAGTGCGGCAAGTTTTTCAATTTCAGCTTTAAGATTGCCTCGTTTCTTATTGATATCAGGGGCAATGCTGCGCATCAGATGGGCTGCGCGGGCGGCGTCAACGGGCTGTGACTTGTAAATCAGAAAAGGAGCGGGTGTTTTTTCATAGCGACGTGCGGCAGACAAAATATCGTACAAATTGCTGTCTTCGCGGCCTAATCTTGCCAATCGGGCTTTCTTTTCAGCTTCCAGTTTGGCCAGCTGGGCTTCTGATCCGATCAATTTTTGCTCGACACCGCGCAGTTCTGTGCTGGCCGCAACGGCTTTTTCCCGTATGGCGGCGACTTCGGCGGATAGTTGTTTGGCTTTTTTCTCGGTTTCGCGGTGGGCGGCTTGCTTGGCGGCCAGTTCGGCCTTAACGCCCCGCATGTCCTGCGCAAACAGGGGAGTTGGCTGCACTGCCATCAGCAGCACACCCAGTGCAACGCTCAGCCCCCAGGCACCCCTTGCCTTCATGCGCGTTTAAACCCTGTGGTACGGGTGCCCGGCAAGAATTTGCTGGGCACGATATATTTGCTCTAACAGCATAACGCGAACCAGCATGTGAGGCCAAGTCTGTTTACCAAAGCAAAGCAAGAATTTAGCTCTTTTCCTTATTGCATCCGTCAGGCCATCGGCACCGCCGATCAGGAAATAGACTTCATTGAGGGGCGCTTGCTGTCCCCAGTTTTCTAAACGTTTGGCAAAATCGGGGCTGGTCAGGCTTTCGCCGCGCTCATCAAGCGCAATCAGCAACGCGCCATCAGGAATGTGTTTGAGGATCAGCGGCTCTTCGGTGGCCGAGCTTGCACCCTTGGGTGTATCAATCTCGCGCAGGTCAACTTTCCATGACATGCGCTTGATGTATTCGGCACACATCTCTGCCTGTGGCGAAGATTTCATTTTGCCAACGACGAGCAGCCGGATTTTCATCAGGTGGTGTAGAGGTTATAGCCGACGGTAGAAAAATCGGACATCCACAGTTTTTCAAGGTTATAAAAGCTGCGTACCTCGGGGCGGAAGAGGTGAACAATCACATCGCCAGCATCAAGAATAACCCAATCACCAGTGGCTTTTCCTTCAATGCGCGATTTAAAGCCTTCCTTGGAAAGCTTGTCTTTCAGCTTCTCGGCCATACCGGTGACTTGACGTGATGATGTGCCCGAAACAATCACCATGTAGTCAGCAATTGCGGTCTTTCCGGTCAAATCGATGGAAACAATATTTTCGCCCTTTTCCTTGTCAAGCGCGGCCATGATGATGTCATAGATGCGGTTGTCAGGTTTTGCGGTTTTGGCCGCTGTCTTCTTAACGGGTGCTTTTTCTGCCTTGGGTGCAGCCTTTTTGACAGGCGCTTTTTTCACAGCGGCCTTTTTAGGCGCTGTTTTTTTGCTGGCAGGTTTGCTTTTTTTGGTCGGTGCGATGGCCGCCTCCTGTTTAAAAATACACCCTGATTCTAGCTGTGTTTTTGGTGCAGCGCAACTATTGCCATTTTCCGCTTTGGCGGAGGGCGGTTGAGGACAGGGGGCTTAGGGGCATGCGGATAATGGTCCAGGCGGGCAGGCGTGGTGCCTTCATGATGGCGGCGGCGTCTTCCTGTTTATATAAAAAGGCGGATTGTCTGTTTCCGGTCACGGTTGACCGCAGGGTGTCACCATAAGGCGGGCGGCTGAGGACGCAAACGGGGATCAGGTCAAAAATCTGGTCGCTTTTCTTCCAGCGATGGAATTGCTGCAGATTGTCAGACCCCATCAGCCAGACAAACTTTGTCTGGGAAAAGCGTTGTTGCAGGGCGCGGATGGTATCCACCGTGTACTGTGTGCCAAGGTCTTTTTCGATATCAGTGACAAAAATACGCAAATGGTTTGCAGCGATAGCCGCACTTTGTAACCTGCGTTCCTGACTGGCCATGCCCAGTGTTGATTTAAGCGGGTTTTGCGGGCTGACCAGCCACCACACGGCATCAAGGCCCAGTTTCTGCATAGCCGTCAGGCTGATATGGCGGTGGCCTTCATGGGCGGGGTTAAACGATCCACCCAGCAGACCAACGCGCAGGCCTTGCCAGCGTCCTGTATCATAAATGCTAATGCGTTTTGTGGGGCCCTGCATTAATCCTCGGCCAGTGAAACCAGCGTGGTGTTGCCACCCGATGCTGTTGTGTTGTTGGTGACGGTGCGCTCGGTGGCAAAACGCATCAGGTAATGCGGCCCGCCTGCTTTTGGTCCTGTACCAGACAGGCCCTGTCCGCCAAAGGGTTGCACGCCGACAACGGCGCCAATCATCGAGCGGTTGATATAACAGTTGCCAGTCTTGATACGCGCGCAGGTTTTGGCGACCGTATGGTCAATACGGCTGTGCACGCCAAAAGTCAGGCCGTAACCTGCGCCATTGATTTCATCAATGACGCTGTCAATATTTTCAGGTTTAAAGCGGATGATGTGCAGGATGGGGCCAAAAACCTCGCGCCCGATATCATTTATATTCTTGATCTCATAGGCACGTGGCGCAAAGAAATGACCATGCTGGGTCAGGTCGCTTTCGACATGAACTTGCGCGACTTTGCGGGCCTGTTTGTCCATGCGTTCAGCGTGGGTATTCAGGATGGCGAGCGCATCACAATCAATCACGGGGCCGATATCGGTTTCTAACATCAGCGGATCGCCCACGGTTACTTCGCGGGCGGCACCTGCCAGCATATCGATCACTTTGTCAGCAATGGTGTCGGCCACATACAAAACACGCAGTGCCGAGCAACGCTGACCTGCCGAGCGGAAAGAGGACGTGATGGCATCATCAACCACTTGTTCTGGCAGGGCACTTGAATCAACGATCATGGCGTTCTGACCGCCGGTTTCGGCAATCAGGGGAACGATCGCGCCATCACGCGCAGCCAGTGCGCGGTTGATCAGGCGTGCGACTTCGGTGGAACCTGTAAAGGCAACGCCTGCAATGCGACTATCACCCAGCAGTGTTTTGCCAGCCAGCGCACCATCGGCGGGCAGGAAGGCGATTGCTTCGGGTGGCAGGCCTGCTTTGAACAGTAAATTCACCGCGTAATGAGCGATCAGGGCTGTCTGTTCAGCGGGCTTGGCGATGACGGTATTGCCAGCCATAAGGGCTGCGGCGATCTGGCCAATAAAAATAGCCAGCGGGAAGTTCCACGGGCTGATGCACAGGAAAACGCCGCGACCTTCAAGGAACAGCTGATTGCTCTCGCCTGTCGGGCCGGGCAAGGTCAGGCCGTGGCCAAAATGTTTGCGCCCTTCAACGGCGTAATAACGGCAGAAATCAACCGCCTCACGCACCTCGGCCAGTGCATCGGGCAGCGTTTTGCCAGCTTCGCGCACGCAAAGCGCCATCAGCTCGGCCATATGTTCTTCCATCAGGTCAGCCGTGCGCGACAAAATATCAGCGCGGGTGTTGGCTGGTGTCAGGGTCCAGGCATCAAAGGCTGTGTGGGTGACATCAAGTGCGCGGGTCATGTCACTGGCGGTGGCCATGACAACGCTGCCCACAGCGCGGCGGGTGTCAGCGGGATCAAGCACCTTGATTTTTTCACCTTCAACCGCTTTTCCGCTAATTAGGGGTGCTGCGTTGTGGCTGTTGGCGCAATAGGTCGCAATTTTTTCCATCAGCGGCTGGCTGACGGGCGTATGGGCAAATTCAACACCCGCTGAATTTGCGCGATCAGCAAACATATTGCGGGGCAGGGGAATTTTTGGATGCGGTTTCTGGGCAAGGCCTTGCATGTAGTCAACCGGATCAACCAGCATTTCATCAACGGGTACTTTGTCGTTTTGCAGGCGGTTGACGAAATTGGTATTGGCACCGTTTTCCAGCAGGCGGCGCACCAGATAGGGCAGTAGGTCTTGATGGCTGCCAACAGGCGCATAAACGCGGCAGGGATATTTGCCGTTATCGCGGCCAACCAATTGGTGATAAAGCCCATCGCCCATACCGTGCAGGCGCTGGAATTCAAAGCCTGACTGGTCGCTGCCAGCGAGTTCAAGGATGCTGGCAACGCTGTAGGCGTTGTGTGTGGCAAACATGGGGTAAATCCACGCGCGCTCGGCCAGCAGTTTTTGAGCGCAGGCCAGATAGGAAACATCCGTAGCGGCCTTGCGGGTATAAACCGGATAGGCGGGCAGGCCATTGACCTGCGCGTATTTGATTTCACTGTCCCAATAAGCGCCCTTGACCAGACGCACCATCATGCGGCGGTTGGTATCAGCGGCAAGGCTTGCCAGCCATTCAATCAAGGCATAGCAGCGTTTGTGATAGGCCTGTATGGCAAGACCAAAGCCATCCCAGTTTTTCAAGCTGTCGTTGGTGAAAACAGCTTCGATAATCTCCATCGATATTTCAAGACGGTGGGCTTCCTCGGCATCCACTGTCAGGCCAATGTTGTAATGCGCGCATTTCTGCGCCAGCACCAGCAGCTTTTTGGTCAGCGCGGGGATAGCCAAATGGCGGTGTGCGTATTCATAGCGCGGGTGCAGGGCCGACAGCTTAACAGAGATATTTGGTGCATCATGGATGCTGCGGCCCGCGGCGGCCTTGCCGATGCGGTCAATCGCCATTTCATAGTTTTTGAAATAACGTTCGGCATCCTCGGCGGTGCGCGCACCTTCGCCCAGCATGTCATAGGAATAACGATAGCCTTCTTTTTCGCTATCAACGGCGCGTGTCAGCGCCTCGTCGATCGTGCGGCCCATCACAAATTGCTGGCCCATGATTTTCATGGCGTGCAGCATGGCTTGGCGCACGACAGGTTCGCCCAGCTTTGACACCAGCTTGCCGGCAAAACCGGCAATCGAGCTGTCTTTGGCTTCATCCGCGTCAACATCGGCAATCACTTTGACGGTCAGCATCAGCGCCCATGTCGATGCATTCACAAAAAGGTCGTCGGCCTTGCCAAGGTGTTGTTCCCACGCGGCACTGCCAATTTTGTCGCGGATCAGCAGGTCAGCTGTTTCGCTGTCGGGGATGCGCAGTAGTGCTTCGGCCAGACACATCAGGGCAATGCCCTCGCGTGTGGTCAGACCAAATTCGTTGAGGAACTTGTCGACGCCACCAAAAGCGCGGCGGTTGTTGCGGACCTGTTCGATCAGTTCACGTGCGCGGGCCTTGATGCGTGCTTTGTCTTTGTCAGCAAGGGTGAGGCGGGCAAGATGGCCCTCGATGCTGGCTGTTTCATCCTGATGGTATAAATCCTGTACCGCGTGCTTGAGCCTGAGCGTTTCAGGCGAAGTAGAGTTGACGGACAGGGCAGGAGAAATAGCTGTTTTCATCTTAAAAACCATAGGGTTAAGGTGACACGTCCTTAACTATATACTTGTTTGGCAATTTTGCCATGGACGAAAAAGCAGGGGTGTACTATTATAACTATATGAAAATATTTGACGTTTTGAGCAACATTTTCACCAAGCAAGCCTCAGCAACCCATGCCGAAGAAGTCAACTTGCGCCGATTTTTGCGCAACAACGGTTATTGGTCTTTTGACGAAGAAGGTATTTCCTATTTGCTCAAGGTGATCAGTGGGATGGGGCTGCCTGTGCCTGATAGCAAAACAGCCATGCCGGGTACAGAAGGCCCGATTATTTTTATGGATGACCACGGCGTTGTGCTGCGTATTGAAGCAAAGCAATCGATGTTTTCCTACCGCCGCATAAACCATCCATCGATTTTGCAGCCAATAGCCAGCAGAGAGATTGGCGAGAATTATATCCTCGAAGTTTGCCCAGGCTGTCATGGA